>NZ_JAKUFX010000179.1:0-9723 GCF_022663635.1 Bacillus cereus group sp. BfR-BA-01356
CTATTTTACTTTCACTTGCAAAAGCAGCTACTGGTGAAACTACAGTAGTTGTTGTCAGGGTTAAAAACGTCGATACAGCAAGTAGTTTATAAGGAAAATTATTATTCACTTCAATTCCTCCTATGAATATATATTGATTTTTAGTTTGTTTTTTCTTGTTTAAAAGCAATGTCTTTGGAAATGAATTCTGCGTCCTTATGAATATCATTCCAACTTTGTTTAGCAGCTTTTAAATCGTCAGGTATTAACGAAAGTTTATGTTCTTGCATTTGATCGATATTATCATATAAATCTTTATAATTAGCCCCCATTTTATTCCATTGTTGCTGAATACTTGTTAGAGACATGATTGCTTGGTCCACTGTCTGATACAAATATGTTAGAGTGTCCTTGGTATTAGTAAGTGAAATAACAGCTTGATTAGCCAGATCAGCTTTCATACTTAATTCTCCGATTTTATTCGAAATTTCATTATAAGAATTCATATGATTAGATGCCTCGACACCAGCAGCTGTTCCTAAACCGATACCAGCGGCTCCTAGAGCTGTAAGACCACCCACAACAGCTGGTGTAGCTGTACCACCCGTCACAACAATTACTACCGCTCCTGCAATCGTTCCAATAACTAAAATAGCAGCTCCTAATCCACCACCAATTGACCAGGCTAATACATTATCAAAATGTGATTTCTGTGTAGAACGTAAATTCTCAATTTCGGCCTGAAGTTGTGGGACTAGTGCTTGTTTTCCCGCTAATATAGCCGTCAATCCGCCCTGTCCATCTGGACCACCAACATTATTTTTAAAATCTACAGTATTTGTATACAACTTTGTTTTAAAAGCCTCTAACATCTTAATGACTTCCGTAACATTATTTGAATTTGTATGAATTGTATCGATTAAATCCCCTATTCCTTCTTTGAGGCTCACCTTATCTTTCTTTTTTACAGTGTCTACTAATGTGTCGTAATAGTTTTGAAATTGCTCATCATAATTTACAATATTACGTGCTGTTTTTTGAATGTTTGGCTTCGCTGTATCTAACCAGTAATTTGCATTGATTCGTGACAGTTCCTGATTTAGGTGAATATTTTTGATTAATTCTCCTCCTCCGGAACCTAAATCAATATTGGATAAATTTACATTCGGTTGCTTAATCATAGTTTTTGCGTACAAATCCATTACAAGAATATGAGAGCCTGTTTCAGCCAACGCTTTCTTTAATCCATCAGGTCCTAACGCATAATTTTCTATTTTCTGTTCCTGAGCTGTCTGTTCTTGTGCAAGTGCATGAATAGTACTACCATTCGTAGCAGTTATAACCGTTGCTAAAGTGGCTAAAGTTATAACCTTAAATGGAAATTTCATCATTTGATCTCCTCCTTATTTTCAGTTGCAATATAATCCTTTTGATAAACCTGTGTTCTTAATATTAGAATTTATAAACTTGTTCTTCGAGTTGAGTTGTTACACTTTTTAATCGTCTTAATGTATCTTTTTGAGACTGAGTGTTATTGGCATCAACTTCAGTCGATAATTTTGTAATACTATTATTTATTAGATCCAAATCCTCTTTGTAACGTTTCATTAGCTCAATTTCTCCATCTACTTGGTTAGCAAATGTATGCAAATCATTTTGCATGAAAAGAATCATTGATTTTTGTAAATCCGCTACAGTTAATTTAGTTGTTAAGTCATATAATTTCTGATTTTGTTTCTCTAAATCATTTAAATATGCACGTTGCTCTGCTGTTAGTTTATTAATTTCAGCAAAAGTATTATATGTTTTTTTTATTTTTTCAGGATCAATCACTTTCATAAGATCATACTCTTTCGTTTTTGTAACTGCAGCTGCAGCGATTTCACCTTTTTTACTTTTCTCTATTGCTTCACGTGCTTCTTTTTTGGCAGCCTCAATTTCTATAGCTGATTTTCCCTTTTCTTTTGCTTCTTGCTCTGCTTTCTTCTCTGCGTCTACAATAGCATTGTTTATTTCTTTTCCTTTGTTATACGCTACTACTGCTGTTTGAGCAGCCGGTTCAATGATATCTTTCGATAGACTATAAATTTCTTGGAATACCTTTAGCCCTTGTTCATTTAAGGCTCCTGGTAATAATGCTATTTGCTGTAAATCATTTTGAATTGATTTTTTTGTATCTAGCATTTCATTTTTTAACTTATCTATTTTTCCTGTTCCCTCTGAATTAAGGACACTCTGTGCTTTTGCCACATCAGTATCAAGATTTTTCACCTTTTTATCTAACTGTAGTTTTAGATCTGTTAACTCATTAATTTGACGTTGCACACTTTCTTGGTTTGTTATGGTCATGTCTTGAAGGACTTCCAGTCTATCTGTAAACCCTTCTTTATCTTCCTTATTATCTACAAATCCTTTTAATGTTGGATAATAACTATTAAATTTAGTTACAAATCCTTTACTTTTTGAATTTAATAGAATTAATTTGGGATAAAGTTCGGATGACCACTCTTTCATATCTTGTTTAATTAGAAATTGAGTTGTATTTAAAGATGGAACTTCTACAAGTTGTACATTCGGACTTGCTAAGGCTCCATCGACAAAGGTTTGTGTTAATTTGGAGTGTGCACCTATTTTTCGTAACGCTGAGGAAATATCTATATTATCTTGTTTTGTTTCTGCTTGAACGATTGGCGTTGCGAGAGTATTGATAGGAATAGTCGCTCCGGTAACAATTGATGTTATTAAAAATCCTGTCATAATTTTATTCTTCATTCCTTACACCTCTTCACTATTGTTTTTTACAAGTTTTGATCGTAAATGTTGTACAACCTAACGTTAGGATTTCTTCACACACACTTGAGGATGAAAAATTTTTCAAAAGAGTAAGTGCATCTCGTTTTTTTCTTTATTTTTAATAGAATATAAGGTCCTTACTTCCCCCCCATTTTAATCACTATATTTTTCATAAGTAAACTAGAAAATCGTATATCTTATGTTTGATTTTTCTGACATTAAATCTTTTGTTTTTTCCTAATTATATTCAAAAAGTTTTCATATTAGTATCACTTCAGGAATTGATACCATTTCACTGCTATAATTAAACATAAAATTTGTTGGTATTATTGAATCTTAATAAATTCTACACAAAAAAATGTTTTCGATATAACTTTATGGGATTTTATGTATTATGTACTTTATATGAATATGTACAATTGCATACTCATATAAAGTACTATCTTTGAATAACATACAAGGCAGTCACCATACCTCCCTATCAACTTAAGAGTTTTTACTCTCCCAGGTTTAAAAAGGTTGTTATTTCTAAAATTTAACTAGAAATGAAAAATTAAATAGGCTGTATAAAAGTGAAGATATACTTACTTTTATACAGCCTATTTATTACATCTTATCAATAATAACCTGTCTTTTATACCACCGATTCAGCTTCTCCTTAGCAACACCTGAAAGACGCTTAGTCTTTTGGTTGTAGAATCTTGAAAGAGTAGGTTGGGATATGCCTATCTCTTCTGAAAGCTCCCTCATTGTAATACTCTTCTTCGTATGCAAAAATACAATCTTTTCACGGATGAAATGTTCACTTTCATCTACACTTATAGACTTACTTTCTTTCTTGGCAACAATTGTTTCTGCTTGTATTATATTAATATTTTTCTTTTTGGCCAAACTCTCCATTGAATTCATTAACTCTTTAGGTGGTAATATCCTAATACCTAACTGCGAGTAATAATTTTTAAACCAATTCTTCTTTGTTAATTGCTCTTCATCTAAGCCATTTTCATACTCCCAATGAGAAATAACCTTTTCACGTTCTAGATCCATTAAGACATTTTCTAATTGGTCTCTAATTCTATTAGGTTTTTGATTCTGTTTAATATCCATTACTGCTAATAGCCCTTTATCCCCACCTATAGAATAAGGCCTGCTTAAACTAGAAAACATTTGTCGAATTCTCCACTGCCATGTCAAATATCGAATTAATCTTTTATGGTATTTATGTCGATAACTATTGTATTCGAGTGCCTTTTTGGAAAGTAATGAAGTTGTACTACTTGAACCGTATAAGTAGCTTGACAAGAAACTACCTGGTTTAATTCGACATGACTCTATTCCCATGTATTCATTTGTATTTTTATCTCTCCAAAGAACTACTGAATCTAGTACAAATAGTCTCTTTATGATCTCACGCTTGACTTCGTAATGTTTACCGGGCTCTGCACGATCATTTAAGACTACAACCTCATTTTCATCATTAAGGTATATAAAAATACTTGCTAAAGCAGCAATTCTTTTAGCAACTTTAATCTTATCTTCAGCTCGATAATATTCAACTCCATTAGCTTTTGCCTTAGGAATACTACACATTTCTAAAACTTGTTCATATGAAAAATCTATGAACTCATCTGGTGATTTGGCTTCATTCAACCATTGAATAGTGATAGAATCAAGACAATCTGCTGTTAAGTCATCCATATTACTCATAACACCATCCACAAGTGTATTCCACCGAGCTGCTTCCTCTATGTTTGTTAATCTTAAATCCTCATCTTTATGTGAAGAAAGTTGGGCTAGCCCATTACTATCCTTTGTTTCAATTGGGTATGACTTTATTTTCGTTTCTTCATCCTCTTCAAATTGATTTTTCGCAATTCCATCTCTTAATTTATAATAAACAGCAGAGTTATTAACCTCATAATAATCATTTATTTTTACCTGATTATCATTTTCTAACGGAATAGATTCCATTTCATTAGTACCCTTTATAGGCTTTAAAAACTCCTGATGAATAAATAAATCTATTGCTTCTTGTATTTCCTCTTTATATTGATCTATTTCTGTGAATATTTGTAATGAAGAAATTCCTCTTTTTTGCTGCTTTTCAAGCCATTGTACTAGCATTGAAAAGGAAGGAGAAAGATATGAAGAAGTTACTATCTTGCTGTTATCTTCTTTCACATCCTTATAATAAGCATTCCATTTATTCCATAATGTCTCGTCATCTTTATAAAGTGGTTCCGATATTAATAATGCATCACGAAACAATTGTAGAACATTATCCATATGTTCCCCTCCTTCTTCATTAAATTTTAAACTCTTTGTATTTCAAGTTGAAATAATATAGCTATATGAATTCCCTTATATAAAAACTGAAAAGCTATCAGAATTTTCTCGCTTACATTTTCACTATTCATGACTTTTCATCACGTAGCATTGAAGTTTCTTCTTTTATTTATTATATAAAACAACAACAATTTGTAAAACATCACTCATGTGAAGTCTATTTTTTAATAACATTAGCACTGTTAAATATGGTTATGTTTATATCAATATGAAAATCTATAGCGGTATCATGTCCCTTTCGACATAAAGATGAAAAATGTATCAATATTTTTATTGAAAATAATAAATGAAAAAATTCTTTCATAAAACTCTTCATCCTTGATATAAAAGGATTTTCTCTATCATTTTAATATTAAATATGAAAACTTATAGCGATATCATGTCCCTTTCAGAATTATCTTGAAAGGCTTAAAAACACCTATATATCAATGTTTTTATTACTTTTTTCATTTTATTAGTTCTATTCCCCTACATGAAAACTTATAGCGGTATCATGTCCTTTTTTAAAAAAACATGAAATGTAAAACAGCTGTATTGTGTCCCTTTTGAAAACTCTATTTTTTGATATAATCCCTATTAAATCAACATTTCAAAGTTATTTCTATAAATTCACCATACATAGAAAGATGAAAATTCACAGCGGTATCATGTCCCTTTTTCTATAATATAAATTCATAATAATCATTATTAAATCAAGTGTAACAAAGGTTTTCATTCCTGATTCTTTACTTTCTAGAAAGATGAAAATTCACAGCGATATCATGTCCTTTATTTTTTTTGCATATTTATGAAATACCTTGGGGCTCTAAGCTTCAAGGCACTTTTCATCTTTTCATATTTCTTCTTAAAGGGGGGCATTTTTACTTTTTTCGATTTGCTATAATCAAAATTGGTATATTTTATAGTATTTTGACATATATTTCTGAATTTGTAGAACGGAGGTGAAAAAGATGGGGAAATCATTTGTGGTACGTAATCAACGTAGCTTAAATGGTGCATCAACAAACGCAGTTTTAGTAACACTCAAATCTTGGCAAAAGCTTGTGGAAGCATTTGAGGAGAAGTACTACAGTTATAAAGATACTTATTTAGAAGATATTCTACAGCACATGACATACGAAGATCGTATTGCTGATGTGGACGGATTTGTCGAAAAAGCCAAACCATCTTTTTCACGTCGAGCAATGTCTACACTGGCAGAAAAAACTGGAAGAAAGCACAAATTATACGGCATTACGAATGCTGATCTCGAAGTATTTTTATATCTACATAAGAAATGCTTTACTAATGGTGTCATTCCAAATGTAACCATACATATGATGTGGGAAGATTACAAGCAGTATAAAGAAGAATTTGCTTATATCCAACACTCTCAATTCTATATTGCTTTGAAAAAGTTAAGCTTACATAACATTATCTCCATTGAAAATGGAATTGATGGTCGTTACACAATTAAACTCACTCATTTTCTGAATGAGGAAACAGAAAAAGCAAATCCGTACGTATATATTAGTCCTGTTGTATTTACAAAAGCTTTCTTTAAGCTATCTGTAGCGGCTAAGAAGCTATTCTTAGATATCGCAATGCAACAACATACAGAAATAACGTTAAAGCGTTCATTAG
This sequence comes from Bacillus cereus group sp. BfR-BA-01356, assembly GCF_022663635.1. Classification (NCBI taxonomy): domain Bacteria; kingdom Bacillati; phylum Bacillota; class Bacilli; order Caryophanales; family Bacillaceae; genus Bacillus; species Bacillus cereus group sp. BfR-BA-01356. The sequence goes on from NZ_JAKUFX010000179.1 coordinate 6,742, forward strand.
ATAAGCATGACGAAAGAGGCAATAAAACCCACTTCGGCGGGATGTATCGTTTCTTACATAAAAAATATCCGCATCAAATCCGTGCGGTTATCGATGAATTAACAATTACATTACCATGTACGGGTAGTCCCCTATTCAAAATTTGCAAAATGCAAAAAGGTGTAAAGCATACAAAACGATATACGACATTATATCTGTCTATCCATTCAGACTTTTTATGTACGAAAGAATCTGGAGAAGAACAATACAGGGATCCGTTTACACCAAGAGCTACCTATGCTCGTAAAGCGAAATTCATTGAATCACTTCTACAAGAAATGAATATCGGTGAACTGTCTGCAGACATGAATAAGTTCATTCATGTCTTAAAGCATACTTGTCATCGTCAAATTCGCAGTGTCATTCGTGGGCTTCGTGATATGGTTGATCGAAAAGAAGGATATCCAACGAAAATTGTATATACATTGAAAAAATTATTGCATCAGACATCTCAATATCAAATTCTTGATACAGCAGCGAAAGAAGGTCTCTACCCTCTTATTGCACAACATATACCAAAAGAGAGAAATAGTGACCGTGAGAAAGCTGTCTTTAAATTTAGTCTACATTATTCTATGTACTCTCTTCATAACATTAAGAAGATGTTTAGAAATGTACATGCACTACTGAAGCAGAAGTTTGCAGTACCAGTAACAGAAGAGTCTTATCACCGTAATTATATAAAATACCAGGAAGAAACGTTATTTAGAAAATATGCATATGATCAGGGAGTGAATCTCCATGCATATATCGCTTTAGAAATTGAAATGCGTGAAAAACTAACAGTTCGTGGCCATAAAGAACGCACAATTCCAAGTGATGTGCGCGAATGGTTTATCGAGGCAATTGATAAGCTGCCACAAGAAAAATTTCGTGTTATTGAGCTACCAAAGCAGTTTAATTTACTAGAATTTATGCGTACCTTCGAACGTTTAGTACGTGCCGGTGTAACAATAACAGCTCCAGATCAGGTGCTAACCGCAATGGAAATAAAATAATAGCAACAAGCTCTCTATTTTTGAAAAAATCGAAAGTGGAGGGCTATTCGTGTTTGGTTTATTCCGCCCTTTTTTTACTAATCTATTTATAAATACATAACTAGAAGGACTTCATGTAAAATGGAGTCTTTTTTTATGCATTTCTATATAAATCCTCTTCTACCTATAGTAGAATCTCCACACTACACATTAAGTATTCTTTACGTGTAGTAAAATATCCAATTTTATATCTACAAAAAATCAGAAGGATATTAATAAAAATAGTAGATATGAGGACAAATATGATCAAATGTGAATACTATTTTACTAATATTGTTGGGAATACTAGTGCTATTGAATTTATCTAATAAAAATCATCAATAATAATGTGAGTTATGTGTAAATACTATGTAATGTGAACAAATAGCTACATTCTCTGAACAAAATGTGGATAAATAAAACCCGGATACTTCCCTATTTACCAAAATAAAGAAAAAACACTCTATTTTAAAGGTTGAATAAATATAATATGATTTGTATCAATTTTTTTCCGATTTTATGTAGAAATATATAATTTTCTTTCTGCTTTTTTGTAGAATTGAAATTCTAATAATTATTAAATCTAGGGATACATTTTCTACTATTTATGATTTTTTACGTTCTAATATTAAATTTTTCCTTGTGAGAGTAGATCTCTTCCCCATTTTTGATAGCCTATAAAAGTTTTGTCTTTATTTCTTTTTAATATATAAGATATATATTTATAATAGATTTTATTATTACTAATAAGGTTGTTAATAAGATGTCAGACCTAATTGAAAATATTTGTAAAATCCGTTATAATAATGGTAATTAAACATATCATTACTCCCATGTAAAAGGACAAATCTACGAATCCTTATTAGGACGAGATTTGTCTTTTTTTCATTGAAAATAAAAAACAACATATCAAAAAGGAAAAGGGTTGTTTGTCCGTTTTCCTTTTTGATATGCCAGCAACCGAGCGTAGCAAAGGGCGGTAGCAGGTCTTTCACTTATTTTTTGTTATAATATATAATAAGAATTTAGGTGATTATAATGATCAAGGGTATTAGTTTAGAAGTAGCATTAGAAGCATTTTCTGCTTATTTAGCAGAAAATGGACGTAAACAATCTAGGGTTGAACGTTATAATTACGATATTAAAGGTTTTTATAAGTGACTAAGAGTAAATGAGAAACTCCTACATATCAAATCATGGAGTGAACTATCTAAAGAAAATTATTAGGAGTATTTCTATGAGCTAGAAAACAAGACACAGAATATGGCGGTTCTTAAATAAATTGAACATGTTTAAACTTCAGTATATGGTTTTCACCTCTCCTTAATTCCTGATCAATCACTAAGTGATAAGGATTTTATAATCGAAGCAGAAAAAAACTATTAAAACAAACTATACTTTCAACAAAAGGATTAACAGAAAGACAAGTTAAATATCGCCCTCTTATTATGGATAGAAACGCTTTTATAATAGATTTAGTAGTAAACTATGGGTTGTCCTTACAAGAGCTTGTATCGCCTAATATGAGCCATATACAGTTTGTTAGAAATACCTTAGTGGTTCGTGGTGAGAATGGCATAAATAGATATATCATTATAAAAGGATTATACGAAAATTATCTACAAGTACTTTAAAAAAAACCATAATTTTTCCTCCAGTTATATATATCGAATAGTAGCAAACAAACCTGACATTCTACCGAATATTATAATTTACAAATATAAGTATAACACACCTAAAACACTATAGGATGCCAAACAAAGCCTTAACCATTTGTTCCTCTATAGTTTAAAAAGAAAAAAGACATTGAAACAAACTGGTATTATCCCCTATAGGTAGACAGTAAAAAAGAGTCCATCTGATATGATGGACTCAATACTGTTTTATCTGGAGGGGATTTTTTTATGGCAAGAAAAGGACAATCATT
>NZ_JAKUFX010000180.1:0-9592 GCF_022663635.1 Bacillus cereus group sp. BfR-BA-01356
CATCCACTACTATAATAATGAACGGATTCAGAGAAAATTAGATAATATGTCACCTATAGCTTATAGGAAACATGTTATCTAGGTGTTTTTTCTTTGTCTCACCAAATGGGGGCAGACCACTGTAAAATCATAGAAAAGAATAGCGTTTTTTATTTTGAAATAGAAGGCATTATTTAAACTAAACATGCTAATATTGATTTTGTGCGATTGTCAGTTACCTCATAATAAATTTCTAATCCTTTCCGAGTACCTGTAACCATTTTAGCAGCTTTTAGTTTAGATAAATGTTGACTAATTGTACTTTGAGGCATTTGTAAATCCCCATACATTGTTGTTACATTAGTAGGACCTTTTGCAAGCATTATTTTTACTAAAGATAGACGAACTGGATGCGCCAATACCTTTAACACCTCAGCGATTTCTTGAAACATTTCTTTTTTTTCTTTCATCTTATTTCTCCCCTTTTATATACATATTTATGTTATCCATATATATAATTCGAAGGTATATGCGTTTTTGTGTCCGTCATTTTAAAAAAATATAAAAAAACTTTAATCCGAAACTAAAGGATTAGCTTAACATAATGTCTCACTATTAATGGTGAATAGGAATCTCGTTATAGAAGCAGCAGTTTTTATGCTACAACTCTACATTCAACTAACTAAAATCAATGAAAAAAGAGCAAATAGTCTGCTCTTTTATGATGCCTCCTTATGTTCCGTGGAATGTTTAACACTCCCCAGTCTCTTTAGTTTATTCCACCCTACCGCTACTCCTCGAAGCGATGAGAATATAGATTTAATGACAACATAAGTCATAAATTGACGATAAATAAAACGTTGTAAAATTAACCATGCCAATGGTTTTGGGTTCTCTTCCTCTAATTTAAATGCGAACAGAGAAGCGAGAAGATCCATTAAAAAGAATACAAGATAAAACCCTAAAACTTTTAGCGGATTACTACTAAATAGTCCTATAATCATTAATATATCTGCAAAAGGAGCAATGAATTGCAGAACATATTGGAATAACCACATATTAGGCAGTGCAATAAACCCTAATGTTTTATGTTTTGAATTACACAACGCTTTTCGATGTTTCCAAAGACATTGAAGTGTACCATATGACCAACGATATCGCTGTTTAATGAGACTTTTCACATCCTCAGGTGATTCCGTAAAAGCATACGCTTTTTCTTCATATACAATTCTATGCCCTTGACGTAAAAATGTAATAGTAAGATCCGTATCTTCTGCTAATGTATCTTCGCTTAAATATCCAGATTCAACTACATTCTTCTTGCGCCACGCCCCAATAGCTCCTGGAACGACTGTAATACAATTTAACTCATCAAAAGCTCTACGTTCTAAATTAAACCCTGTAATATACTCAACATGTTGCCAAGTAGTTAACAAATTCCGTCTATTCCCCACTTTGACATTACCTGAAACTGCAGCTACATTCTGATCTTCAAAGTGTCTAACCATTAAAGAAATAGCATCTTGCGCAATAATAGTATCCGCATCTAAAGTGACAATGATTTCTCCTCGCGATTGTTGAAACCCTAGGTTCATTGCCGATGATTTCCCGCCGTTTTCTTTCTGAATGAAACGAACTTTAGGGTGTTTATAAAATGTTTCTTTCATTACTTTTGACGTACCATCTGTCGATCCGTCATCCACAACAATAACTTCAAATTCTCTATAATTACTATTCAAAATTGAGTGAATCGTCTTGGCTATCACCTTTTCTTCATTATATGCCGCTATGACAACACTAACAAAAGGTTGATAAGACGAATTAATATAGCGAGATAACGTTTTTCTTTTCTGCTTCCATGCAAAATAAATTAAGAATAAAAATCGAAAAATCCCTAATCCAATAGCAATATAAAAAATAGTTGTTAATATATGCTTAAAATATCCAGCTCCTGAAAAGACAGCTTTATTGTAAAGTAAATATTGCTTCCCCTCAGAAGAAACAGGAGGCATAATTTCATCTCGTTCTTTATTCATTAAATCTGAAATTGTTACAAAACTATATCCATGCTTTTTTAAGTCTTTAATAATGATTGGGAGCGCCTCTACTGTATGGGTACGATCCCCTCCCGCATCATGGAGAAGAATAATATTTCCCTCTCCCTTATAAATAGGATTAAGAGCACGTCTTACTAATTCATTTGTTGATGGTGTTGCCCAGTCTTCGGGATCAACTTTTTCCGCTACCATTGTATAGTTCATATTTTGTGCACGTAAAATAGGCAATATTTCATTTGATGAATCCGGGTTAGCATCCGCTTCATATGGCGGTCTAAATAAAACCGTAGAATGTCCAGTTACTTCCTGAATTAAACGTTGCGTCGTATTAAGTTCTACTTTCGTTCGTAGTAAAGACGTATCAGCTATGTTAGGATGCTTGAAAGTATGATTCCCAATTTCATGCCCTTCATCGTATATTCTTTTTACAATACTAGTATTTAGTTGTGCGTTTTCACCAAGTACAAAAAAAGTAGCTTTTATTTGATTCTCTTTTAATATATCTAAAATTTCTGGCGTATATTTCGGGTCTGGTCCATCATCAAATGTTAATACTACTTGTTTCCCATTTGGTTTTCCATATCGTTGCACTTCATATGCAGATGGTAAGGATTGATATACTTCATCTGTAATATAACCATCTTTGCCTACTTTAAAATCTCTCAATCCATTTTTTCTTTCATTCTCAATCTGTAAAATTTCACCTTGTCCAGAATAATTTACTTCATCTAAACTATTGATTTTATGTAATACATTAGGATTTTTTTGTGCCTCAATAGGATTTTTTAAAACTTTCCATATTGTAGGGTCTTCTGCTCCTAGTCTCCATAATGCAAAGCCCTTTGCATTGTTCTCCATTGCAATTTTCACTTGATTATAGAGAGTAACACTGTCTAAGAACCAAGCAGTATGTTCTTTCTCTCCTGTTTTATATCTAAAATAAGGGTTTCCACTAATCTTATCCCATTGAATTTTCATATTTGAATCATGAGCCATTGCCATAACTTCTGAGAAAGTTAAAGACTTCGCAGCTTCTTTACTATTTACTTCCCAATCATATCCATAGTTACCGAAAGCAACTATAAGTTTATTAGACGGAATATTCAGTTCTTTCAATGTATGTTGGAACCATTTATTTGAAGAAATTGGTCCTGGTTCCCCGGCTCCATAGTGCTCATCGTACATCATGACAATCATTCGATCTATTATTTTTGCTAACGCACTATAATCAAAAGCCTTATCATTAGCTGGAACATCTTGTGTAACGAGCAAATCATGTTCATGAAATTCCGTAGTAAGTTCTTTCATAAAATTTGTTAAGTTTTCTCTATCACTTTCAGGTACGGCCTCAAAGTCAATATTAATACCTGAAAACTGATTTTTTTTAACTTGGCTTACTAAATCATTAATAAACTTTGTCTTTACATCATTTGAGGAATTCAGTAACTTATGAATTAGCCCACTATCAGGACCAGAAGCTTCCTCAGTATAGTTAGTAAGCAAAGGCATAATCTTCACTTGATTTTTTTCTGCCAACTTTACTATCTCAGGTTTGATCTCACTTCTAATCGTTAAATCTGCTTTTAAATGATACCACTCTGGTACTAACGTAGTTAAGGAATCGATATTTTCTTTTAAAGAAGCGGTACTATTTTCATCCCAGTTTACGTAAAAACCATACACTTCTTTAGGTTGTTTACTATCCTTCGGCGGATTCACCAAATTTTTATTATCCTTCGTTTCGGTATTTGGGTTAAATTCTTCCTTCTTTAACTGCTGATCACTAAGTTTTTGATTAATTGGTACAAGTTTAGTATCTTGTTGTACAGCGGTATTCATATTTGGAATTTCTGGTGTTGAAAAAATACTTTGAAAGAAAAAATAGAATACAACACCTACACTAACTATTGAAATACATAGAAACGAAATAAAGGCTATGTTTCTCCTTCCTTTCGGATCATAAAAAACAGGTTTTTCTTTATCTTTCTCTTGTTGAATGTTTTTCTCCATTATATTTTTCACATACTCCTTCTTAATAGAACTATAGAATAATAAAGTGCAACTTTAATCAGCCCTCACCAATCGGGCATTTACGGGCAGCCCAATCCCCACCTAACTTCTTTGCTTCCGCTGAATTTTGAGCTGGAGGTCTTACTGCCCGGCAAATAGCGGGATAAATCCTTTTAGCTTTGAAATGAATCTCTCACTTCCATATTCTATTGATTCTTCTTTTCATTCCCTTGCTGGTGGCCTCTATTTTCTTGTTGAGACCCCCTACCATTGTTCCCTTGCTCGTTTCCACCATTTTCTTTCTGGGATCCTCTGCCATTGTTCCCTTGCCCATTTCCATTATTCCCTTGTTGAGACTCTCTTCCGTTGTTTCCTTGCTCGTTCCCATTATTTCCTTGTTGTGATTCTCTTCCGTTGTTCCCTTGTCCATTATTTCCTTGTTGTGATTCTCTTCCGTTGTTCCCTTGCCCATTTCCATTATTCCCTTGTTGTGATCCTCTTCCGTTGCTCCCTTGCCCATTTCCATTATTTCCTTGTTGTGATCCTCTTCCGTTGTTCCCTTGCTGATTCCCATTATTTCCTTGTTGAGCTTCTCTACTTTTATTCTCCTGTTGATTCCCTCTATTTTCTTGCTGAGATCCTCTTCCATTGTTTTCTTTTATTTGCTTCGATGGCTGTTCCTCTGTTTTCTTTTGTTCTTTCTGCTCTTGCTTTTCATATTTTTTTTCGTCTACAGGAGATAAATCCATTGATGCATCAGGAGATGACTCCGGCTGTGATTGCACCTCTTCTTCATTTCCCACCGGATTAGGCGGCGTGGCAGGAGGAGGCGTAAGCGATTTGTTTTTCTCATTCTCTTGCTTTATATAGACACCTGTGCCAATTCCAGCTTTTCTAGCATTCTCTCGTACTTGCATCGTGCTACTTTGATATTCAACTGTAATATGTTTTAACTCATATTCTTTCTTCAATTCTTTCATTGCCTTTTCTAACTGTGGTTCTAGCGCCTTGTCCTTTGCAACTGCTGTTAGCATAACTTGCTTATCATTCGTTAAATACTTATCCTCTTGACTTTGCTTTATAATAGTACGTATTACTTCTTGTAATTGTTTATTTTCCCATTGCTTCAATTCTTTTAAAATACGCCTTCCATCATCATTACAAGCCTGTAAATCTATAACACGAAAATCCTTCGTTACGCTCACCTCTAAACTTGGATTTATATCAACTGAGACGTAAGCAAATACTTTTTCTTCTGGTTGGTTGTAGAAAAACAGCACTGCAAATAGAAAACAAGCAACAAGTATTGATGCAGGTTTTAAAAAGGAAGGGATCGAAAAATGCGATGCTTTTTGTTCTTGCTCATCAAATGAGATTTCCTCCCCGATCATGCAAGAATCCCCTTTTCTTTTACACGTAATAAACTCTCCATTTGGTGTTAAAACAACTACGCTATGCTTTTTTATATCCATCACAATTCCTTTATTCATCATGCTTTTCCCCTCTTATGTAATCCAGAATATATGTATAGTTGTTTGCAAAAATAATACACATTGCAATAATGTATTTTCTATGTCGTTCCAACGTTTTACGACTTACCCTAACACGCGGTTCAATATGTTTAAGCGGTAACTTTTTCTTTCGGAACAGCTCTTCCATCATTTCCTCTTCTTTTATAATAATTTTTACAATTTCTATTAAGTGCTCACGCGTATCACGATGCTTAGGAGATTCTTTAGCAAGCTCTGAGAATGTGATTTTAAACTCAGCTAGCACACTTTGAAAATGAAGAATTTCCTCCTTACGGTTACTATTTTCCATCTCTTTCATATACTCCGTAAGCGACACTTGCATTTCTAACATTTCCTCTTGCTCATCTTCTTTTAAAAAGACAAAGTTATGTTTAGACTCCTTACGTATATAGTCAATTACATCTCTTTTTATAAGAAGATCAGCAAACGCTAAAAAGGATTTTCCTTTTGTATAGGAATACTGTTCAATTGCTTCGTTAAATGCAAACAATCCAATGCTATATTCATCATCCTGTTCTGTAATATATCGGCGGCAGACAGATGAGATTGATTTTCTAATAAAAGGCTGATACTGTACGATAAACGCTTCTTTATCTTCTTCGTTGTTTTGTATGTTACATACGATATCTTCTATTTTCGGTTTTCTTAAGATCTTCATTACTAAACTCAACACTTGTAATCTCCCAGCCTCCTTCAAATAGCAAAATGGCCACTACACAAGTGACCATTTAACCAGATTTTCTTGGTACTTTTCTTCGGTCTTGTTTTCTTGCTGTTAGTTATATTTTTAGAGTCTAACGTTTTCTTAATGATTTTTCCTTTTCTCTCGGCACTAAAGTTAAGTTTGTATTTTTATCTACTTTCTTATTTTCTACCGTTCGTTTTGCTTATTCATTTTCTATTTTATCTGCAATCCTTGAATAACTCTTCTCTATATAATTGGTAATTTCATCCTTCCGTTTTGGATGCCACTTAATCTAGTAATTTTATTAATACTTCTATATTCTTTCATAGTCATTTTTCTTCTATTTATTTTTTTCACTATACATATTCGGAGGAGTACAAAGTTTTATGGGGGTCAAAAAATATTTTTATAAAAAAATACATATTTATTTCAAAAATAAAAACCATCAATTTGAAAAAGGGTAATCAAATTGATGGTTTTCTTATAATATCTATTAAATTAAGTTGGATTCTCATTATATCTAAAAAAGTACTAGCTCTCCCCTGCAGATTTTCTCCATTTTCATCTTTCTTGGTTATCATAATATGTCTTATCTGCGTATTTTCTATCATTTCCTTTTAGATAAGCTAAAATTACTTTTGGATTTTTAAGTAAAGTCCAGTCTCCATATGTATCAAATCTTCTGCATGAAGTTATCATTCCATTTTTAATAGTACCGAATTTCTTATTATTTTTCTTTCCCCACTCTTTTAAACGTTTAGCGAAATCTGCATCTTCTGCCATAAGCATGTTTTCATTAAATCCGTTGATTGCCATAAAATCTTTTCTATAGCACCAAAAAATCCCTACAGATATAGCTCCGTACTTAAAAAGTAAGGGGATTATGATTAACATTGCGGAGAGAAATATTCCTAAAGATATTCTTTCAAACTTCCCATTTACCCCACCACCAATGTATTTACCTGAAGCTAAATATTTATCTACATTAGACAACATAGACTCTGTCATTATGGTATCAGCGTCTATAGTGACGATTATTTCTCCATTAGCTATTTTAGCCCCTGCATTTCGAATTTTAGATAAGTTTTTATCGTTATTTTTCAATGTAACACAATTATAAGATTTTGCTATTTCCTCTGTTTGATCTGTGCAACGATTTAAAACAACTATAACTTCCGTTTGCTCTTTATATGCCTCTGATGCCTTTGCAATTGAATCTAAACATTTTCTAATGTACTTTTCTTCATTATGCGCAGGAATTATAATAGAAAACTTCACATCTTTTTTCAAATTAACTTCTAAAGATTCGTTTGTCTCAGTCATAATATTCCCCCCTTATTTTATAAGGTAAATATCTGTTATACATAACGTATATTAAAATTCAATAAATTATATGATAGGAACTGCAGGTAAACTATTACTTGAGTATTAAAAAACAAAAACGTTATTCTTTCTAAATAAGCAAAATTACTAGAAAGAATAACGTTTTTTATTAGTTACATTAATATTTTATTCGTTGCTTTATTTCTTCAAAACGAGCATGTATAATTTTTCTGATATCTGGATGATTCTTATATAAAGTAACAGTATACATGATGGAAGATGCAAGAATAGTAGACCATATTAACCAATCTCCAGCATGAGAAAGAACTTTAATTATTTCACTCGTAAATTCTTCCTGTCCGTCATGAAATATATAGCTGAGTAGTTACCTTATTTTTCAAAAAAAAATTCTGATTATTTCTTTTTCACTTCTTCTACAAATTCCCATGTCTCTCCGTTATCTTTTGATTGATAAAGTGCACTACTATCGCCATTGTAGTCTCCATCTGCCCCTTGTCCAACTAACATATTAAAAACCCCATCTTTCTCATATGGCATACTAGGTGAATCAAAAGGACTTATTGTGGACTGTGTATGATCTAATTTCACTTCATGCGGCGGATATTCTACCTTTTTGAAAGATACTCCCCCATCATCTGTGCGATATAACTCTCCTTCATTACCAGAAGGCCTAATTGCTCCTAAAAACCCAAGTTTATCATTTATAAAAGTGATTCCTGATACACTACCAATCCCCCCATTAAATGGGTCTGGATTGATAACCTCCCATGTTTTCCCTTCATCACTAGTCTTGCTTAATGAATAAAAGGCGCTCCCTAATGCTTTATCTGTCATATTTAGTTTATAACCAACTTCTTTCGATAGGAAAAACTGTTCTTTTTCATTCTTTAAATCTTGTTGTTTCTTCTCTTTAAGCATATCTTCTTTTGGAGGCGTCTTTGATTTACTCCAACTTGCGTCACTTATTAAATTATATCTAGCAGGGACTAGCTCTTGCTCTTTTCCAGGGACAAATATAGATACAGTATATCCAATGATATCAGAAGCTGCTTTTTTAAGACTCTGCCCCTTACCATCCTCAGTAATATTAATAATTCCCTCTGTATTGGATCCCCAATTTCTTTTTCCATAATAAATCAACCCATACTTACTTTCATTCCATTTTCTAACCGTTTGCTTAACTGGAATCGCCTTAACCGTTTCAATTAAAGGTTCTACTAATTTATCATCATTATAATCAGGCTTTGCGTATCCGTCTCGTATTATAGTAATATCTTCTGACTTCTTCTTATTATAAGAGATTAAATAAGTTTCTTCTTTCCCATCATCATTTTTCCCATAAACAAATGTATCAAACGCTGTGATTGTTCCATCTGAATGAAATGTAAGATCAAAATCAGTTGCCATATACAATTTCTTTGGCAAAGGATATTTTTTATTTATATCTTCAAAAATACCTTCTACTCCAGACTTATATATATTATTATGTTTAAGTTTAACTGACCTTTCATGTTTTAACTTTTCTATAAACCATGCCAATTTACCATTGTAATTTATTGCACTTTTATAAATCTGCATCCCATAAAATGATGTAATTGCAACAATAATGATAATAGAAATGGATCTCCATGCTATTGAATTTGTTAATTTTTTAGATTCATATTCTCTATTTTTTATCACCCGCATTGTAGTAAATGTAGTTATGGATATAAAAAGTACTATACATAATAACAAAATGTAAATATTATAATTCATTCTTCCGTACTTACAGTATAAGGCCAACTCATAACAAAAAATCCCATATACAATTATTAGTATTGGATTTGTTACTAATGACAGAAGTATCCTTTTTGTATTTTCTCTAAATATAGAAACCACCCCATGCCCATCAACTTAAGAGTGAGCACAACCTGAGCTTTCGACTCATCGGATCAAAACATTCCTAAAATAAAAGCATACTCTTAAAAATAAGCATCTCAAATAAA
>NZ_JAKUFX010000181.1:0-9551 GCF_022663635.1 Bacillus cereus group sp. BfR-BA-01356
ACTAAAAAAATGTATGAGAAAGGAGAGACAGCATGCCTCTCCTCTATATCCATTTCGTATATAAAATTAACGAGTAACGCCACCGCCAAGTTGTTGCTCAGCTAATGATACAAGACGTTTTGTAATTTCACCACCAACAGATCCGTTTGCACGAGCTGTTGCATCTGCACCAAGTTGCACTCCAAATTCTTGAGCAATTTCATATTTCATTTGATCAAGAGCTTGTTCAGCGCCACGTACTAATAATTGGTTGCTGCTTCCACTGTTATTGTTTGACATGTTAATTCACCTCCTTCTTTCTTTCTTTCTTTCTTTCTTTAATATGTTAAATTACATGATAAAATATATAGTTAATTAATTGGTAATTACGACCACGAATTCAAAGGTATAATTGATGCTCTTTAAGCCCAAAATAATAGTGTATAGGAGAACGAAATATAACATACGTGCCATGGGATATCATAAATAGACCTCCATTACAATATAAAACGGGTTACGCTATATAAAAGCATAACCCGTTTTATATGGAATGTTTTATTCAATATACTTTTAAATAGTGGAGGAAAAAAGATGAAACATATTGTTGCTTTATTAATTAAATATACAGCCGTAACTGCGGTATTATTAGTCATACTCGGTATTTTCCAAGGTATTTCAATTCCTAGAGTATTATTAATTTCTCTTTTCCTTACGGGAACTGCCTATTTAATCGGAGATCTCTTCATTTTACCTAAATACGGAAATGCGATTGCTACAATGGCAGATTTCGGTTTAAGCTTCTTCGGAATTTGGTTATTAACATCCTTGTTTACTAATTTAGATGCTACTCGTAATATTGGATTTTCTTCATTTTTAGCTGCTTTAATTATTGGCGGAATAGAAGTTTTCTTCCATATTTATATGCAGAAGTTAGTACTGCGTAATGACAATGAATTAAGAGAACATAATCATATTCACCATGATAAATACGCTATGGAGATATCAGATGAATATATGGATTCTTCCACAATAAATAAGTCCAAGCTTGAGGATACACCTAAAAAATAAAAAAGTGGCCAACGCCACTTTTTTATTTTTGTTTATTACGCTTGGTCAGAATTTCTTACATGTAATGGAGGTGGAACTACCCATCCCTTTTTCTTACTTAAACGTAGCAGAGTTACACCTGCCTGCGCTTTTTTCATATGAAATTGTCCGAATAGCATACCTACATCTTCTCGAAGACATTTTCCCATTACTTGACTACATGTCACAAGTCCAGCTGCTAATCCTGTAGAAACAGCTGCAGCAATTTCAACATCATTAATACGCGCTCCCGGAGGAATGTCTTCAATAGATGCAACTGGACGTTCTGGAGGCGCTGGCGGTAAAGCGACCCCATTAATCTTTAAAAGAGCTTTTAATTCTTCTATTTCCGAATTCATATCATTTTCAATTAAGCCTTCTAAAAACTTCTTCAAATCTTCATCACCTGTGTGATTCATAAACACTTGATGGCTTGCAATTGCACCCTGTGCAGCAAGAAGATAACTCCAAATGTCAAATACTTCTCCGTAATGTAAAGGTTCATTTTGAGGATTTCCACTTAATATACCCATTTTTAAATTCCTACCTTTCGAAAATATCATAATAAATATTGATTTCAATATTGAAATCAAATTTTTAAGTATGCTTTTTCCTGCAAAAGATTTTCTACTATGCATGGAAAACACCTTTCCAACACTGCGTGTTTATTGTTTAGGAAAGTAGTTTACAAATTAAATACTCAAAGATTATGAAAGAAGATTATCAATAATCTTTGAGTGAGAATCTGTTTAATATAAGTTTTTTTATTTTTATGAATACACAAAAGAAATTGATTTACATATTTGCTATATTTTAAGCTAATTTACTTAGCGGTTAGCTCTACCACCAAGTTGTTGTTCTGCCATTGCTACTAAACGTTTTGTAATTTCACCACCAACAGATCCGTTTGAACGAGCTGTTGTATCTGCACCAAGTTGTACACCAAACTCTTGTGCAATTTCATATTTCATTTGATCAAGAGCTTGTTCAGCGCCTCGAACTAATACTTCATTACGACTTCCACTATTATTTTTTCCCATATTGTTTCACCTCCGATGTTTTTAATATGCTACAAATTATGAAATAATAATTATCCTTTTTATGGAAATTAGATTATGAATAAAAATTGATTTTTTTCTTAAAGTAGGGCAAAACATATAAGAAAGAATAACTGATATAACATACTTTCATAACAACACTATGTATACTTTCTAATTCCCTTCAGTAAATAAAAGAAGGATTTCTATTTCACCAAGAGATTAAATAAAATTATGTTTTGAGACATAATTCAAAAGGAGATATGAGATGAAAGCTGTAACCTATCAAGGACCAAACCAAGTACAGGTTAAACAAGTGGATGATGCAAAATTAGAAAAAAAAGATGATATTATTGTAAAAATTACTTCAACCGCTATTTGCGGTTCTGATTTACATCTATATCAAGGCAACATGCCCTTACCTCAAGGATACATTATCGGCCATGAACCAATGGGAATCGTTGAAGAAGTCGGGCCAGATGTCACTAAAGTGAAAAAAGGCGATCGTGTTGTCATCCCCTTCAACGTTTCTTGTGGACATTGTTTCTATTGCCAACATGAAATGGAAAGTCAATGTGATAACTCAAACCCTCATTACGATTCTGGTGGATACTTTGGTTACACAGAGAAATTTGGTAATCATCCAGGAGGACAAGCAGAATATTTAAAAGTTCCATTTGGTAATTTTACTCCATTTGTTATACCGGAATCATGCGAACTTGAAGATGAATCCCTACTATTTCTATCAGATGTTTTACCAACAGCCTATTGGAGTGTAATAAACGCAGGCGTTAAGCCAGGTGATACTGTTATCGTCCTTGGTTGTGGACCTGTTGGATTAATGACACAAAAATTCGCTTGGATGCAAGGTGCTAAACGTGTAATTGCAGTGGATTACTTAGATTATCGGATGAATTATGCAAAAAAGATTAACAATGTTGAGGTATTTGAGTTTACAAAATTTCCAGATATGGGAGAACATTTAAAGGAAATTACACATGGCGGTGCCGATGTAGTCATTGATTGCGTGGGAATGGATGGAAAAAAATCGCCTCTAGAATTTCTGGAACAAAAATTGAAACTACAAGGCGGAACTCTCGGCCCTATTCAAATCGCTACGAAAGCCGTAAGGAAATATGGAACGGTTCAAATGACTGGCGTTTATGGTGGCAATTATAATGCATTTCCACTCGGGGCATTTTGGGTTAGAAATATTAATCTTAAAATGGGACAAGCACCTGTCATTCATTTTATGCCGGAACTATTTGAAAAAATAACAAATAAAGAATTTGATCCAAAAGAGATTATTACACATAAAATCCCCCTTGAAGAAGCGAGCTACGGTTATCAAATTTTTAATAATCGTGAAGATGATTGTATAAAAGTCATTCTGAAGCCTTGAAGCTACAATTCATTATTCTTAATGAAAAGATAAGATTACATTTCGTAATCTTATCTTTTTTTATTAAATGCTAAGTATCTATCCCCTATTTTCATCTCACATCTAAAATAGTTATTTTCAAAAACTTTGCATTTTGAGGTAATAAATAATTGGTAAAAACATGAATTAAAGTATTAAGTAACCAAATAGCGGACACGATAACAATGTTAACTAACTTAAAAGAGGTGTACTTCATGTTTTATTATAAAGAAGAACTGATTAATATTATCAAGCCAGACAAGCCAGATCCAGCTGCCGCAAAAGTTTTACAAGAAATATTAGGTGGGCATTATGGCGAAATGCGTACAATGATGCAATACTTCTTCCAAAGCTCAAATTTTAGAGGGAAAGAGAAGCAATATCGTGATTTACTTCGAGGTGTTTTTTTAGAAGAAATAAGCCATGTAGAACTTGTACAACATACAATTAATCAACTATTAACTGGATCTGGTGAACCTACACCAGGAAATGCAGGTGTTGACACAGCACCACTTGATGAAGCGGTTAAACATGCCAATCCTCATCACTTTATTGTAGGTGCTCAAAGTTCATTGCCCGTTGATGCAGCTGGCAACCCATGGAATGGATCTTGGGTATATAGCCATGGGAATTTAATTAGCGATTTATTAGATAACGTAGTACTTGAATCTACAGGTGTACTTCAAAAAACTAGAATTTATGAAATGAGTTCCAATCAAACTTTTAGAGAAACACTTGCATTTTTAATTGTACGTGATAATGCACATCAAAATGCTTTCGCAAAGGCTTTAGAGACATTGGGTGTTGAATGGGGGAAACTCTTCCCTGTGCCGAACTATGATATTAATAAATACCCAGAGTGCAGAAAGTATGTAGACATGGGATTCCATAACGCACAATTTAATTTTAGCTTAGATCCAACAAGAATGGGAGAAATATTCCAAGGTGAATCACCAAGTAGAAACAAAGGAACATTAGCAGTAACGGACCCGCCAAAAGGTTTTCCTGTACCAGAACTTCCTGAAATGCCAAATGAGCATAGTCCCGGATTAAAAGATATGGATCTTTAAGATCATTATGGCCAACTATTGATTCATGGTTGGTCATAGTTATTTATAAAGATTCATGTAAACTTGTTGTTAACATGATAAGATGTTTTAATAAATCCTCTTTATTTAAAAGTGATGTTGATTATATTGCTGCTCCTCTTAATTTTGTTTCTATGAACTATTAAACGCCACTGTTACTTACTTATAATCTCCCTACCTCTATTCACATATAAAATCCCTATATTGTAAACAAAGAGGAGGGACTTGTCCCCCCTCTTCTTTTAATTTTTCTTTAAAAGAGTTGCTCCTGCAATCCCTGGGTGTGTCATTTCGAATGGATCTAGAATTAACTCTAAGTCCTCTTGTGACAATACACCATTTTTCACACAAAGTTCTCGAACAGATTGCCCTGTCGCGATTGCTTCTTTCGCAACGCGAGCTGCTGCTTCATAACCGATATGAGGGTTCACGGCTGTAATAATTCCTACACTTTTCTCAACATACTCTTTTAAGCGATCTTCATTCGCTTCAATTCCTTTTAAGCAATTATCTGTAAAGGCACGGAAACCATTATTCATAATGCTAATCGATTGCAGTAAGTTGAAAACAAGTACTGGTTCCATCACGTTTAATTCTAATTGTCCTGCTTCTGAAGCAAGGCAAATTGTATGATCATTACCTATTACTTGGAACGCAATTTGATTAATAACTTCTGGCATAACAGGGTTTACTTTCCCTGGCATAATAGATGAACCTGGTTGACGAGCTGGTAACATAATTTCTGCTAAACCAACACGTGGACCTGATGCCATTAAGCGAAGGTCATTTGCAATTTTAGACATATTCATCATACATACTTTCAGTGCTGCAGATACTTCAGTATAAGCATCCGTATTTTGCGTCGCATCTACTAAATCTTCTGCACCAACAAGCGGTAATTTACTGATTGCAGCTAAATGTTTTACAACTGCTTCAATGTATTCTGGATCTGCATTTAAGCCTGTACCAACTGCAGTTGCCCCCATATTTACTTCATATAAATGTTGACGCGATTGTTGAATTCGTTTCATATCACGTTCAAGTACGCGAGAGTATGCTTTAAATTCTTGTCCAAGACGGATTGGCACCGCATCTTGTAAATGTGTACGACCCATTTTAATAACATGGTCAAACTGTTCTGCTTTTAATTCAAATACATCATGCATATAACCCATCGTTTGTAATAAGCCTTCTAATGCATTTAATGTTGCGATATGAATCGCCGTTGGGAATGCATCGTTTGTTGATTGCGCCATGTTTACATGACTATTTGGACTAATATAATGATAGTCTCCCTTTTCCATCCCTAATAATTCAAGCGCACGATTGGCAATGACTTCATTTGCATTCATGTTCATTGAAGTACCCGCTCCGCCTTGGATTGGATCTACGATGAAATGATCATGCCATTTTCCATCAAGAATTTCTTGAGCAGCTTCTGCGATCGCGCCGCCCTTGTTCAATTCCAATCTTCCTACATCTGTATTCGCAAGCGCTGCTGCTTTTTTTACAATTGCGAACGCTCTAATTAAACTTTCATGAATTTTATACCCTGTAATCGGGAAATTTTCAACAGCGCGTAAAGTCTGAATTCCGTAATATGCCTCAATAGGTAATTCCTTTCCTCCCAAAAAATCATTCTCCACTCGCACGTTCTTGTTTGTCATTGCCATTTTAATTTCTCCCCCATATTAAATGTAAAACCTAAATAAATCATATGAAGTCATTACCAATCCTTATCAGATTTTATTGTTAAATCGTAGGCTAAAGGCTCTTCAATAATTTTTTTAATCTCTTCTAATTTATTAGTTTTCCCAAGCGCCCACATCAATTTTGCTATGATGGCTTCCGTATTCATATCTCCAGACAATATTACTTGATGTTGCGCCACTTTCCGTCCTACTTCATAGAGAAGTATGTCTTCTCCTTCTTCCAGGCATTGAGTAGTAATCACTACAGCAATCCCCATTTCAGTCAACTCTTGAATTTTCGAAAGCAAGTTCCTTCCTTCAAAAGGTAATCCACCGTTTCCAAAACTTTCAATAATAATCCCTTTATACAAATCTTTTAAACAATCAAATACCTCAGGCTTTGTACCTGGATACAATTTCATAAGAAAAACATCCGTACATAAATTAGTATTTATTGAAAGTTCACTATGTGAGGAAGTCGGCTTCCAATGATATTTCACTTCATCTTCATTTACCTCAGCAACATATGGATAATTCACACTTTCAAATGCATCATAACTTTTTGTTCGCATTTTAACTGCTCTCGTCCCAATAATCACCCTACTATCAAAAACAATAAACACACCGCCAACATCCTCACAGGCAAACCTAAGAGCATCAGCTACATTTTTCTTTGCGTCTGTCTTTTTAAAACTAATAGGTACTTGTGAACCTGTTAAAACAACTGGTTTTCTTAAACCTTGCAGCATATAAGATAACGCAGAAGATGTATAAGCTAACGTATCCGTTCCATGTGTAATCACAAACCCGTCATAGTCATCATAGTGATTAAAAACAGCATTAGCTATTTCTTTCCAGTGCTCAGGTTGCATATTGGTACTATCAATATTCATTAAGATTTTGCAATCTATTTCTAAGTTTCGAGAAGACTTCGAAAAATAATTCAATAATTCCTCAGCGGACAATCCTGGAACAAGCCCCTCATTCCCCTCCACAGATGCAATTGTCCCACCAGTTGCAAGTAATAAAATTTTCTTCATACACAACCCCTCCATAAAATAAACAACGATATATCGTTCGCGTAATGCGTATTTATATTTATCATTATAGAACTTAATTTGAATTAATCAAGATTTTGTATTCAATACGCGTACTTTTTTTCTATTATTGATTCTTTTTCTATGTTATAATTAATTTAATAAAATTAGATGGGGTATGAGACGAATGCTGGAACGTTTATCTAAATTAAGAAAAAATCAAAAATGGTCCTTACAAGAGACAGCAGATCGACTTGGGATTGCGAAAAGCACCTATGCCGGGTATGAAAATGGTTATAGATTACCTTCATTACAATCTTTATCAAAAATAGCCGATTTATTTGATACATCTGTAGATTATATATTAGGCCGAATTGAACATTCACATCAAAACAAAGATGTAATTGATATTACAAGACTCCTAAACGATCCAGATCCAACACTTTTAATAGATGGAGAAGCACTGTCAACAGAAGAGATAATAGATTTTATTGCTTTTGTGAGAAGTAAACGAGAACTAAGTTCCAAGAGAATAGAAAATATTGAACCAACATGTAAAAGTTGATTCAATAAAAAACGAAGACACTGTACTCTTTAAACTTAGAAATACTTAGACAATTAATTTGCAAACGGTTTATATAATGAATTCTTAGCAGCTGGCCTCACTCGGGGACTTATACTTGGAAACAATCCCATTGGTTATATGATTCAATTATTTTTCATCATTTGTGTAGTGGTAGCAGCTATTTCCGGAGGTTTCACATCCAATAAATCAATTATCATGAAACAAGGATTTCTCGCTATTTTAGCGTTTCTTGCCCTTTTATCTGTCATATAGAACTAAAACTTTTCAATAAAGGAACTCACTTTTGAAGAATACGCCATTCTTTCTGTAAATTTATAAGAAAGAATGGCGTTTTTGTATGTCTATTTCTGTATCGAAAGAATTTGAAAGTATAACAGAATTTAAACAAGAATTAGCAAAGTATATAAAATACTATAATCATGAAAGAATCAAGGAAAAATAAAAGGAAATGAATCCAGTATTGTACTAGGCTCATTCCCTAGAGGCTACTTAATAAACCGACCTTTCTAACTTTCGGGGGCACAGTCTAGTTGAAGTGCTACAAGCAACGAATTTACTATTTTAAAGTTAAGTGTTTAACCTTGAAGTACTTAAATTCTTTTTTCCAGACAAAGCATACATTATATCTTGATGCTTTATTGTCCTCTTATAATTATGTGGTATCGGGAATTTGTTTCGGTGTTCTTTTATTATAATTATGATTACTATAAGTGATAAAGCTACAGGTATAAAAACGATTAACAAAACATCTTAATGTTTATGAAATTCTTTGTTAATCGTTTCTCTTCTCCCTAATCTCCTGCGAGACTATATTTTTTTGTTGAAATTTACCATATCTTATTTGATTTATTCTGTAACACCAGATTGGGTTACTTTTACATCAGCTGTTACACGAAAACGTAAATGTTTATAGGATTCTTCCCATTCTTGACTGTTCCATTTTCTTACGTGAGTTCTACCAAGCTTTCTAAGTCCTATAGGATCTGTGTCTTTTTTAATAAATCTCTTTATCAATGTAGTTGCTTTTTTTTCTATTTCTTTTTCCATAATTTTTTCTAATTTTTTTATTTCTTTAGGATTATCTAGATTTTTTGTTTTTGTAAATTCTTGAATTTCAGCTTTAACTTGAATATGAGCATTTACGAATGGATGCTTACTATTCCCCTCCATCTTATATTTTGTTCTAGCTTTTATATTCTCTATCGTGGCGTAAGTATTTGAGGAACCAGGTAGTTTGAATTGGTATGTACCTTGTTTAAAATTATCTGTCAACAATTTAAATACAAATAAATCTTTAGGGTTTACTTTATCAACCATTTTACATCTTTTAAAAAGTGCTATTCCATCTAACTCCAACACATTACCTTTTTTAGATATTATCGGTAAATATGAATCTCTCGCATCATCATTAAGTTGGTTTAAAAACATAAAAAAATTTGTTTTTGGCTGCGTTCCATTATCCATATTTTGCTCCAGTAAAGAGGATAGATAGGAAGCAATTTCTTTTTCTTCAGAATAATTCCCCTCGTATATTAATATTTAAGCCCTATCTCAGGCTTAGTTTTACTCTCTAATAAGAGTCCAGTAATAAAGAAAATACTTGGACGTCTCAAGATATTTCTAGATA
>NZ_JAKUFX010000182.1:0-9417 GCF_022663635.1 Bacillus cereus group sp. BfR-BA-01356
TATGAAGACGTTTAGCCACTTCCTATCGAATCCAGTGGATTTATTTTCAAAATCCTCTAGCAATATTTTTTGAAAATGTCCCCTTGACTTTTCATAGTTGGTCTTTCAATAAAACATATGCGATTAGCTCCCTCAACTTTCTTCTATAGGATAGTTCATTATTTTGCTTAAGTTTAGCGCTTCAAGGAATTCATAAGATGTGAAGCTTGAGCCATTTATATAGATTGTAGAAGTATGAAGATTTTCCACATTTTCAAATGGTAACGTATAAGCATGAAAACACTATCGAAATAAAACCCCAGAAATCCAACGGTCTCTGGGGCTCCACTATATATTTAGCTCTTTTTGCTTTTTGTTTTGTTTATGTCTATACAGCAATTTTCGGCTTATTAGAGAAATCACTAATAAGGTCAGAATTAATAAGATAAGTTGCATAAATGATAAATCAAAATATTTAGCACCTGTAACGATTAAAAGTGTAGAAATCGTGCCTTTTACAACGAAAAAAATAATAACCCATAATCCGCCTTTTTTCCAGTTCATTTTATATTACCCTTTCCTACGTTTAAATTCTTAAAAGATTTAATTATAGTTCTTAAATGTGACAACTTAATAGAACCCTATTATATTAACAAAAAAATCATGTCTAATTAAATGCGACGATTCTATATTAAGTGAAAATGATATTCATTGTCAATTTTATTGACTATTTGAATACTTATTCTTAATCTCTTCCTACTTTGTTTCTTATAAGCAATACACTTTTGTATTCAAACAAAAACACCTCCATTACATTTGCACACTTAGTATGCGAATGCAAGAGGTGTTTTTTCATATACCATCAGGTAAGATTTTCTGCTTTGTTTATTTCTAGATACGTAGCTATTTTTTAGTACACAATTACTGGATCATACGTGTTCAAACTATCATAGACAGTTTTTGCAACATTAGGAAGAAGGTTCACACACCCACCTGATCCTCCTGTTAAATAAGCGTTATTTCCCCAGTCTTTTCGCCAGCCAGCATCGTGGAATCCTTGACCACTATTTGTGAATGGAACCCAGTAATCTACTTTAACCGCATAATCAGCTTTTCCTACTGCGCTACCTCTTAGCGTATATGGTGTTCGTTTATATAGAACGTACCACACACCTGGTGATGTATCTTCACCAGTACTATGTTTACCCGTTACTACATTTGTTGTAACAACTAATTTTCCATCTTTGTAAATCCAAATTTGTTGCTCTGCAATTGAAACTTCTGCATACGTGTCTCCGATGCCATTATTCGATGTTGTTTTATAACCGATACCTTCCTTCTCCCAACCATTTCCGTGAATATTAGAAGCAGAAAGCGACTTTTCGCCTTTCTCAAAGGCTTGTTGAACTTGTTTAGTTTCTTTTTCAACATCTAGTGCCCAGCCGTATCCTTGTCCTTTTACTGATATGACTGAACCGGAATGCGTTTTAAATGAGAAATCTTTATTTAATGTTGATTTGGCATTATTAATTTCAGTAATTTTCTTCTTAATATCACTCGCATCAATTGTAACTTTCATATCCTTTGACATAGAGGCATTTTGAATTAAATCTTTCGCTTTTAAAGGATAAACTTCATCCTGCACTTTATACTCAACAGACTGCCCAAGAAGATTCTGTAGTGCTTTCTCCTCTTTTTTGACAATCGGATCGTCTTCTTTAATAGGTTTTATGTATGCAGACTTCAGATGAATTTCGCTTTTATATTTTTGCTTATCATAATCTTTCAGTAGACTAGTAACATCATACTGTTTCCCTTCCACACTTTTCGAAATAACAATTTTCCCTTGTTCTAGCTTCGCCATAGCATCTTGAGGCGCTTTTAATTTTTCATTCATAGAGATGAGCGTTTCTTCTACAAGTTTTTTCATCGTTTCACTACGATACTGATCTGCCTTCTCTGGTAGCAATGAATAATTTTCTCCCTTTGAGGAAGGGAAAAATGTCCACTGACTTTTTAATAGTTTCTTAACTTGAGGCAAATCTTTTTCCGTAAGTTCCGTTTTTGTATCTTTTTCATCTAAAATTTGTTGTTGATCAACATAGACTTTGTTTGCTAGTCCAGATGTCTTTAATTTCTGTATTGCCTGATCAGCGCTCAGACCACCAACTTTTGTGTCATTAATTGTAACATTCGAATTGAAGTGAGTTGCCTGATAATAACTCATTCCCCCAATAAGAAGTGCAATTACACCAATACCCACTGCGATAAACTTCCAATTTGTATAACGTTTTTTTGATCTTACTCGTTTTTGATCAATTTCTTCAACTGATTCATTTGTTGTATTGTTGTTCATCAATCTTTCCCCCGTATGCATTAACGTCAAACGATTTTCAACTAAAATCATAAACTAGTGTACCTTATTTTTCCTAAAATTTCATTATTTCCGACCACATTTTATCGCAATTTAATGATTAAATTTAGATTTTTTAATAGTACGATGCATTGAACAGTCACTTACAAGTCATAAAGTGAAATTCCAATCAACCGTTACACCAAGGAAATTAGCTAAACCTTCTTTGGAAAACTTTTTCTCTTTACGTAAAATACGAATTATATTATCCATTTTTATGAACATCACCCCCTAAGTTTTTCAAAAAAATAAACGATAGTCCTTCTATATTTTTGATAGAAGGACTATCGTTTTTTCAGTTAGAGTATTTGTATAATCGTTTAACTTTTTATTTCCTGAAGGTCAAACGTGATGAAGATGATAAAATTTCATCTCCAAGCCTTTAAATGAAAACATTATGTTTTTTATGGCAACCTAGTTTATTTTCTTAGCTTGATGACGATGGGATATCACCACATGTCCAGCAGCCTAAGATTAAGTAAGAGTCCGTTCAACTAGATTTTTTCTAATATTTTTAGGAGCATCTTATTTCAGCCTCGTCATATTACACTAATTGAATTTAAAACACATCCGTATGCTATTTAGTAAAATTTACGATTCGAGCCATAATTATTGCAGTAGCCAAGATAATAATAGCGGTTATCAAACCAGATTCTCCAATCCAAATCTCAGTTTGATCTCCTGTACTTGCACGTGCGAAAGGTCCTTGAATAATGGCATTCCAAGTAGTATGAATGATAACCGAAGGCCAAACGCTACCTGTGATAAGTCGTAAATAAGCTGTAATATAACTGAATGGCACAATACAAAAATAGATGCCAAGTACTGAAAGTAGGGCAGATGTTCCCTCTACATATAGACCAGCAATAACAATTGGAACATGCCACGTTGCCCAAATTAATCCGCTAATAAGAATGGGACGTGAAAACTTTGCATCGATTAGTCTTGTAAGCATATAACCTCGCCATCCTATTTCTTCCCCCATAACTGGGATTAAGTTAAGCAAGCTTCCTAAAACTCCGCTCAATACTACTATAAAAATGAAACTTAATGATATCGGTAGATACTGAAATCCAAGTATATTGTAAATAGGTTCTAGCATACCACCTTGCGGAGGCTGAAACCTCACAAGTCCGCTAAACCAGGCAATAGAATAAGTAATTCCACATATTATCATAGGTATTAACAGCGCAAAACCAATCCCCTTCCATATCTTTAAGTTACCGAGACTAAAAGATACATCTTTAAACCCTTCTTTCAATATTATGCGAGTCAAAATAGAAGAAAATGCTGGGGTAAACATATATACCACAATAAGTGGCATACTTTTAGTAATCATTACTAGTACATTTAGGATAATAGAAGTAATAGTTAAGATACTTAGAAAAAGTTGAAGTCCTATTTTAGCACGTTGGATTTTATCTTTATTGTGGAATGCTTCTCCGCGTAATAACATTGTAATCCGCCCTTCCCCTTTTATTCATTTGTTTATCAAAATTACTTCCTGTCATTTCAACAGCTACAACTTAGAATAAAGATATTTTGGCATACAGATTCATTCATCTTTACAATCCCTCCCAAATTCATAATCTAATCTTACTTGCGGCTCAACAATGTAATTATTATTTATAAGTTGTCATAACCGATAGTACAAAAGTGTAATGATTAATCTATGACCTGTGTCAATTAACCTTATGACAATATGTAACTAGAAAATATGATATGGAATAAATAACAATTGAATTAAGGCAATTGATTCGTGCAAGTACATGAATCAATTTTGCTTTTACAAATAATTCAATTGAGGTGGAAAAAAATGAATAAGAAAAGAATAATTGCAATGGTTAGTACAGCTTTATTAGTCACAGGATGTGTAGAAGTAGGAAACGCTCAAACGGTAGCAATCGAAAATTCAGGTCAATCAATCCAAAAAAATATAGTTAAATCAATACAATCACAGGCTAACCCATTAAAAACGATAGAGCCGTCAAAACCATTTGAAGATTTAAAACCACTTAAGAAAATGATTGGGAACGCACAATATGTAGGATTAGGAGAGAATACCCATGGAAGCTCTGAAATTTTCACTATAAAATTTCGCCTTGTGAAATATTTGGTTACTGAGATGGGTTTTACAAATTTCGCACTGGAAGAAGATTGGGGAAACGGCTTAAAGCTAAATGAATATATCCAAACAGGAAAAGGAAACCCTAGGGAATTTTTAAAATTGTTATATCCTACTGATGAAATCATAGCCATGATTGAGTGGATGAAAGATTATAATGCTGATCCATCCAATAAAAAAAAGATCCAATTTATTGGACTCGACTTAAAAACGTTGGACCAAAGTAGCTTTAATAAAGTAATTGATTATGTAAGGGTGCATCGACCAGATTTGCTGACAGAAGTAGAAGAAAACTATAAAGAATTATCATCTTTTACCGGCAGTATACAAGAATATATGAAACTTACTCCTGAATTGAAAGAGAAGTTCAAAGCAAACGCTGAGAGAGTAGCCCGATTACTAAATGATGAGAACGAGCAAGCCAACGCAGAAATAATTCCATCCGAGTACATCTGGGCTAAAGCAACGGCAAGTGCAATAGAGAAATTTACCACAATGCTACTTCCTAACGACTATCCAAGTATAATAAAACTACATGAACAATACTTGGCCGATCATGCAATGTGGGCACAAGAGACATTTGGTGGTAAAACGATGGTATGGGCACACAATATTCATATAGCTAAAGGAATTATCGATGAGAAATTATACCCTTATGTTGCGGGGCAGTTTTTGAAGGAACGTTTAGACAATAATTATGTCACAATTGGTAGTACAACTACGGAGGGAAATTTCACCTTATACAGCGAATATGATCCTTCCACTGGAGGTAAGATTACAACAGACACTATTCCACAAGATGTAAAAAGTTTCAATTATACTCTCGGAAAAGTGCCATATAAAATGTTTTTATTGGATAACCGTCACCTTAAAGGACAAGCAGAGAAATGGGCTAAAGTAAAAAGACCATTACTAAGTATAGGGGGACAAATCATCCCGAACAGTTCGGTATACTTTGAGACTTCATTGCTTGAGCAATTTGATATTATTTTTCATATTCGAAAAACAAGTCCATCTCATATTAAATAAAAGTACAAAACAATCCCGTTCTTGCACATGCAAAAACGGGATTGTTTTGTGGGGATTAATAAAGTGAAACTTTAATCAGCAGGTTTTTGTTCATCCCCCACTGATTATTAGCCTTCACCAATCGTGCGTTTACCGGCAGCCCGCCCCCCACCTAACGCTGAATTTTGAGGTGGGAGTCTTACTGCCCAGTAAATAGCGGGATAAAAGCATCTTTTTTAACCAGAAGTAGGCTGCTCTCCCCTTTTTAACATCATTTAGAACTGTCATATGACACTTTTACACTAGTGAGACTGACAAAAAAAGCAGTATGATTCGGTTATTACATAGATAGGAGTGATGAACTTTATGAAATCAAGATTCATCCAGAATGGTTATTTTTTATTGCTAACTTTCGGTACAGGATTTTTTTATTTTTGTTTTTACCTAATAGCTCTGCTATTTAGTTTAACGCTTTCATTTACTGTTGTTGGGATTCCATTAATTATACGCGTACTACAGACTACCACACCCTTTATCCAATTCGAGCGCATACAAACGAAAATTTATACAGATATTTCAACAGACTCTTACGATAGAAGTATAACAATGGATACATCGAACTGGGCTCAGGTGAAATTAGTGCTAACAGATCGTCGCACTTGGTGTGCTGTCTATTGGTTAATGCAGAAATTTGCGATTGGCATCTTCAGTCTCATTAGTGCAATCATTTTTTATGTAATGCCACTTATGTTCCTGTTGGCACCACTACTGTATCGATACATCGATATGAATATTATATTTATACAAATAGATACTTTTGCCAAGTCACTCTTTGTAATGTTTATGGGTATAGTATTTACCGCCATAAGTATTAGAATAGTCGATGGTTTGACAAAGAAAATTGGGGGCTATACACGTAGTATGATTCGGCAACTAAATCAATAGAAGTTTGCAGTCTGTGAGTAGTATCGTAGTTTTAAATTAAAAAGTATAATAAGGCAGGAAGGATTAAATTATAATATAGGAAGTAAAATGGTAGGCTATTTAGGGGGTAAAGGACTTGTTAGATATGGTTAAGTATTGGTTTTGGTATGATTGGATTATGTTAGGAGTACGCCTACTTGCTAGTGTGTCTATCATTCTAGCTACATTAAATTTTCAGGATGGTTTAACATTACCACTTTGGATTATTATTCTTTGGGAAATTATTGCCTTCTCAATTCCATGGGTAGCCTTACTATTCAATTATAAATATTATTTGTTCACAGAAATACTGCTATATGGTGGACTATGTATATATTTAACCTCATTATTTCCGGAAGCTTACAACACATTTCTTATATCAGTTTTTCTAATTGCTGCGAATAGTAAGCATTTGTCCTATTATTGGACAGCTCCAATAACAGTTTTTATAACAACTGGAATTTTCTATGCGGTTGCGCCAAGTAATAGCTATTGGATTATGGTCACCTATTATGGATTCGCATATGTAATGGGCTTCGCTTTTCATTTATTAATCGTCAATCATAAACAAAATGAATCAATTCGTAAACAAAACGCGGTACTTGAGCAATATATGTCTCAGATTGAACGCATTACACTGGCGGAAGAACGAAACAGACTGTCGAGTGAGCTTCATGATACAGTTGGTCACGCTTATACTTCTATTATTATGGGGATGGAAACGTTGCGCACCGAACTTGCTACTGAAATGGGTATACAGAGGCTAGATTCTCTGCTTGAAATGGGACGTAAAAGCATCGAGGACGTGAGAGGTTACCTACATCAAATGGAGTCTCCGTGTCAATCGCCTTCCTTAATTCAATCTCTCCAAAATCTTGGAGCCGAATTTCAGGAGCACGCTCAGGTTAATGTAAGTTTTCGGACATACGGAGAGGAATATGAATTGTCTCGGCAAACGAAGATAGCGTTCATTCGTTGCTTACAAGAGTCCCTTACGAATGCAGTACGTCATGGTCAGGGAACTGAAATTATAGTTTCATTGCAGTTTGAACAACAATATACGAGATTAGAAGTTCAAGATAATGGAAAAGGAAATGTAGAATGGCAGGAAGGCTTCGGTATGAATACGATGAAAGAACGAGCAATGAATTTGCAAGGTCAATTGTCTGTATATACAAAGCCAGATGAAGGAATGCTTGTTACATGTACCATACCGCGACAAACTGAAATAAAAGATGGACTTATTCGTTTGTTAATTGTAGACGACCAGCCGTTTGTTCGGGAAAGTTTGAGGACACTACTCGATAGATATGAAGATTTAAATGTAGTCGGTTTGGCCGAGGATGGCAATGAAGCCATCGATTTGTGTGGGCGCCTTCAACCTCATGTTATACTTATGGATTTAGATATGCAACACATTGATGGAGTCGAAGCAACCAAAAAGATTAAGCAACAATGGCCACATATCCGCATATTGATTTTTACAACTTTTCAGGATACCGAACAGGCGTTGGAATCGCTTCGCAACGGTGCGGATGGTTTTTTACTCAAATCTATTGAAACATTGGAGCTAGCTAATACGATCCGACTTATTCACAAAGGTGGGACACTGATTGATCAGGGAATGTCTCACAAAATATTTGAGAAGTTTGATGCGCCAAAAGAGACACCACAATCAAAAGCAACCGCTTATGAGCTAACAGCTAGGGAGATAGAAATATTGCAGCTAGTAGCAAAGGGACTTCGATACACTACCATAGCATCAAGGTTATATTTATCAAATGGTACGGTCAGAAATTATGCTTCCACAGCTTATACAAAGCTAGGAGTCCGTAACAAAGAAGAAGCTGTTCAAAAAGCTCTAGAAATTGGAATTATTGAATAAGAAAAATGTTTTTTGTTTCTCTACAGCAAGGCAAAATGTAGTTACAAGATACAGTAAAGGATAAAGTAAAACTTTAATCAGCCCTCATCAGTCAGACTTTTACGGGCAAATAGCGGGATAAAATGAGCGAACTATCATGAACTCCTGTTTTATGCGTATAATTAATAGACAACCTAAGTAACAAGTTTGTTCCATTTTTATCAGTAGTCGTATCTAGAAACCTAAAAAAGTCCATTTAGAAGATCTAAATGGACTTTTTCACTCATATAATCCTATCTATAGTTAAACGAATAAGATTAAATAAATTTAAATTTTCTTGTTTTATCTACTAAACTGTTTAGGCATTTCTTTAACGTGCTTATCATCATCACGCCAATCATAGGTTTCTTTCTGTGAAATATCTAAAGTTTGATCTCCAATTCTAACAATATTCTTATTTACCCATTCAATATATGGATCGGTATCTGGATAATTCCAATATATATTTTTCTCTGAATCTGTATCAAGGTTAACTAATTCACCCCTAACAGCATCCGCACTTAATGATCCTGCATTATGAAAATAAGTCTTGATGAGATATTTTCCATCTGGAGATTCCACTGTTCGAATTAATTCCCCTTTTGGAACACCTTGCAAACTAAAAAGTTTCCAATATCCAAATCCAATTATAATTACTAACATAGTAAGTATAGTTAGTAATACTTTTCTTTTCGTTTTTTTAATTTCACCTTTTGTATTTATAATACTCATTCAACTCCATTCCATAAAACCAATACCATATTATACCACCAAATAAATGGTATAATATATCAAAAATAAAAATCCTCCCGTAATAGTATTATAAAAAGGGCATGTGATGATCTCCCTATTTATAAAGTGAAACTTTAATCCCCTTCACCAATCGGGCTACCCGTTAATGCGGGATAAACATGACAATTCCCCTCGTATATTAATATTTAAGCCCTATCTCAGGCTTAGTTTTACTCTCTAATAAGAGTCCAGTAATAAAGAAAATACTTGGACGTCTCAAGATATTTCTAGATA
>NZ_JAKUFX010000183.1:0-9407 GCF_022663635.1 Bacillus cereus group sp. BfR-BA-01356
TTTTACATAAAATACTGGTCTAGTTTCGTGATGTCTTTTTTAAGCAATTTGTCCTTTGATAACTTCAAAAGATATTATTTTTCAGTTGACATACTACCGCAGGTCTTTCAAACTTATTACTATATATTATGTAAGATTGATTTATAAGGTTTGGACTAGCTATTTTTATTATTCATAAGGGCGCTATTAATCTGCACCCTTATTTATATACACCACTTCATTCCTTACTAGTTATAAGTTGTATATAGTTCCATATGGAATAGTAAGAAAAGAACTTCCGTACGGTGTAACATGATGTACTGGGTAAAAATACTCTACGGATGAGTAATATGGTTGTACTCCTTGCTGCTGCATTTGCATTTGTTGTTGCATTTGCAATGCTTGTTGAATAGCTTGGACTGTACTTTGTGCTCCACTATACGTTATAGATGTACCATATGCTGGTCGCATACCAGTTTCAGAATTAAAATATGAATAAAACATGATTTTCAGCTCCCTTCCCGTATAATTTATTACAAATTATATTATGATTCTTTATTTCAGTGGGTACTATAAAGCTAGTCCGCTCGCTTATATTCAAATGACAAAATAAAAAAGTAGCTGCTAGACTACTTTGACTCCTTCTTATCACCAAATGAAATGATATACATATTCTCCTGTTACACGCTCATTAATTCCCGCAACCCTAACGAACCTCAGTAAATCCGCTCCTTGAAGGAAATATACCGAAATCGTAACCGGCACTTGCGACCACATGAATTGATAAAGCTCATTCACTCTCTGATTCGTCGTAACGATTAAATCATTTACAGGTCCATGATTCCATGCAGAGGTTTGAACTGAAGTGAAAGAAAGGCCTTTCCCATTAACCACTATTCTTGATACGCTTTGAGTTATGTCCACAATAATCCCCTCCAACATTACAAAAATTGGACCTTTTTTAGTTCATATTATTATAAATATTCTTGACTGTAATAAATGTTTAAGGCAAATCCCTAATAAAGTGAAACTTTAATCAGCTCTCACCAATCGGGCTTTTACTGGCAGCCCGACCCCACCTAACTTCTTTGCTTCCGCTGAATTTTGAGGTGGGGGTATTACTGCCCGACAAATAGCGGGATAAAATTTTTTTATTCATATCCCTCAATTCCCATTACAACCATATAATTTCTAACCTTATTCAATTTTTGTAATTAAAATAAAAAATAGCTAATTCACTACTTAAAAAGTAAAAAAAGCATCAGATTGACTAGTATGTAGATGGTTAAATGAATGTAAAATGTTTTTAAATTATCTACTCTTTTTTTAGTTTGGAAGTAACTCTCATCTCGTCCCATCTTTATACACCACTTTCTTAATCACACTGAACGCAATATTCAATTGATGAGTTTGTCATTTCGTTACCTCCAATTAACGCCTTTGTTCAATGTAGTAATTTTCTTGTATAATAAAAGTTAATTAATCTAGAAGGGATTCTGAGAAAGAGCGAAAAATCAGCTGGAAAGCTTATCGATTTAAATATCTATTCGAAATTAATAAGCGATTAATTTTAGTCCCTCTGCCCATACTCAATCAAAGTGTGGGCTTCTTTAATTTCTGTATAAAATTCAAAAGTTTGACACAATCCTGGAAAAAGCTTATAAAGAAAAGTGAGGTTCCATTATTTTCACACTTAGTAGCGCAGTCATGTTACATATAATTTTATAAGTGTGAACGAACTACAAAACTAAAAAACAAATAATAAGTTTGCAACATGTTTGCAAATACGAATTTTGCATATAAATTCGTGTGATATTGAAAGGAGTTTTACTTATGAAAGAAATTAAAACAGAACAAGAATTCAAAGACATCATCGCAAGCGAGGAGCCTGTAGTTGTTAAGTTCTTTACTACATGGTGCCCAGATTGCGTACGTATGGACAACTTTATCGGAGATGTAATGGAAGAGTTCAATAAATTTGAATGGTACTCTATCAATAAAGATGAGTTTCCAAGTATCGCTGAAGAGTATCAAGTAATGGGTATTCCAAGTTTACTTGTATACCAAAACGGTGAGAAGCTAGGCCACTTACATAGTGCTAATGCAAAAACAGAAGAGCAAGTTACTGAGTTTTTAGAAGCATACTAAAATGAAAGCCCTCTGGAAAATATTTTTCAGAGGGTTTTCATCTATTTTCACAATTATCTTTTGAAGTTTTTCATCGTTTAATGAATTACACCTTGTCATGATAAGAATAATACGTAGTAAGAAAAGTATTCGTTTCCTCATCCATCTACCCTCCTATCTCTTTAGTAAATAAACTCCAATTAGGTTCACACCTTGACTTTGTACTTTTCAACATATTTTTCCTTTACGAAACTTTGTTATCCCCTTCTTAAAAAGCTATAAAACGTCAACAATGTTTGTATAGACCCACACGACTTTCGTTTGATACTCTATTTATAGAAAGAAATTCCTTTAAAGAAAGGTGAGTGATTAAAATGGATACTCTTTCTCATAAAGAAGCTGATAAAGGTGCTATTGTCAGCATTATGGCCTACATATTTTTATCCTCTATGAAAATCATCATCAGTTATATTACCCTCTCTAGCGCATTACGCGCTGACGGTTTAAATAACTTAACGGATATCGGTGCTTCTTTAGCGATATTAATTGGTCTAAAAATATCTCGTAAACCTCGTGATCCAGATCATCCGTATGGGCATTCGCGTGCCGAACAAATCGCATCACTTGTTGCGTCCTTCATTATGGCGACAGTCGGATTAGAAGTTGTTATTAGTGCCATTCAATCTTTCTTAAATCCGAAACAAGCAGCGCCTAATGTGCTCGCTGCATGGGTTGCTTTATTTTCTGCTGTCGTTATGTACTGCGTGTATTTGTATACGAAAAAAATTGCAGCACGAACAAAAAGTAAATCATTAGAAGCCGCTGCAAAGGATAATTTATCAGATGCACTCGTAAGTATTGGTACCGTAGTAGGTATTGTCGGTTCTCAGTTCCAAATGCCTATTTTAGACCCTATTGCCGCTTTAATTGTCGGTCTTATTATTTGTAAAACTGCATGGGAGATTTTCGTAGAATCTTCTCATATGCTAACAGATGGAATTGATCCTGATAAAATGGAAGAATACGCTGATGCTATTGAGCATATTGGCGGTGTGGAAAACATTGTAGATATTCGAGCACGTATGTATGGGAATCAAACGTACGTTGATATTACAATTGAAGTAGATGCTCGCATGGATGTTGGAGAAAGTCACTGTATTACCGACAACATCGAAGCTATGCTGCGCAAAAAATTTGGAATTTACCATGCACACATTCATGTTGAGCCAATGAAAAAAGAACCTATTATGACATAGGTTCTTTTTTTATGAACGTTTTATGGAATATAACACATAAAACGAGCCAGCTACCGCCAGCTGCCCATCCTGCTAATATGTCAGATGGATAGTGCACGCCAAGATATATTCGGCTAACTGAAATAGATAATACAACAAAGCTTGCTATAAGAATAATTAACAATTTTTTATGCAACGAAATACGCTCTTCAGTAATTGTGACGTATGCAATAAATCCTAAAAAAGCAGTAGCATTCATCGTATGACCGCTCGGAAAACTATATCCAGTTGCAGTAACAAGCTGCGTAACATCAGGTCTTGCTCGTTCATACCATAGTTTAAGCATACTGTTTAAATAACGAGATCCGTAGTAATTAATTGTTAGAAGTAACGCACTAAGCAACTTTTTTCTAACGAGAAAATACATTACAAGAATAATGAGTAATGGAAAATATATTCTTTTGGAACCGATAAAAGACACCCAAGTAAAATAGGTCGTCAAATAATCGTTTCGAAAGCTTTGAATAAAATGTGCGACTATATTGTCAAAGTTCTCAATACAAGCGGTATGATACGAAAGTGATAATACGACAAAACAAATGAGTAACGTAAAACTTAGCAAGTATAAATGTCGATATCGTTTCACATACATAACCTCACTATGCAAAAAAATGGAGCGGTTGTTTTAGTTTTCCTCTCCATTTCTTTTTTATGCATAGTTTATTAAAAAATATAATTATTAATTTTCCGCTTCATCTCAGGGATATCTTCTCTTGTTACGGTAAAACGAATCACCTTCTCATCAAGATCAAGTGCCTCAGCGAATAAACCAGCTAATCCACGTGATTTTCTATCTACTTCCATAATTATTTCTAATCGGTCGTATGCACGTGGCAAGATTAATAATTCTAATTCATCTAATTTCCCATAGTACTCTCCAGAAACCGGAATAAACTCAAATTCTTGTGCGAATGGAACTTGCTTACGTAATCGATGCGGTAATTCTTCACATTCTATATGACGTGCTTTAAACCCTAATTCCTTTACACTATCTAAAACACTACTTAATAATGCATTAGGTAACACTTGAACGTAGTCGCGGTCACTTGGGTCTATACTACGTTTAATATCAAGACCTGTATGAATCCAAACCGTTTTCATACCAAGTGTAAGTGGTGCTTCAATTGGCATTGGAAAAGAAAATGGAATTTCAACTTTTTCATTCGGTTCTACAGAAAACGGTTCTGTTAAGCGTACTCGCTCTAAATCATATGTTGCTGTTACTTTTTTATCATCCACTTCTCGTACATACGACGTTGATAATGTTAAGTAAATGCTTTCAATTTGTTGGCTAACTGAACCTCCAGTTATATGAACTTTTCCAACTATTTCTTCCCCAACAATATACTCATCTTTTTCAAGAACAGTATCTACCTTTGCACTTCCAATACCAACGCTTGCTAAAAACTTTTGAAACATGGAGTCTCCATCCTTTCTAAAGCAGAAGCTACATCTTGTTTTAAATCTTGTACATTCTCATAGTACGGCGTTTTTATTTGTAACATTCGCATAAGCATTTCGCGATTATAATGTTCCAAAGTTAATTCTTCGTACCATGGTTTTTCCTGTTTTTCATTAGATTCATATCCTGCATATAATAAAAATAATGAGAAATGACCGAGCGCATAAAAGTCGCTACGAAAGTGAACTTCTCGCATCAAAGCTTGTTCACCTTCGTAAGTTGTAGCTCGCTCATCATCCTCACCTTTCCATTTAGCCAATCCAAAATCAATAATACTAATTTGATTTTCTTTCATTAGTATGTTTGGAATGCGTAAATCTCGATGAATAATGCCTTCACTATGAAACACCGATACAATTTCTAATATTTCATATAAAATCTCAAAAACTTCACGTTCTGTATATACATACCCATCTATGAAAATATAATCTTCAAAATTTTTACCAGGCATGTACTCCATCACAAAGAAGCTCTTTTTCTCCCATAGGAAATGATCATATAGACTAGGAATTGCATGATGATTTAATGTTTGTAAAATCATTTTCTCTTGTTCAAATGATTTTCTACCAGACTCATATCTTTGTTTACTTTGTCTTAATTGTTTTAAGACTTTATATCTATTTATTTGTAAATCATTAACGACATATGTAACCCCATAACTGCCCATTCCAATTACTGATTCAATTTTATAACGCTCTGCAACAATTGTATTTTTTCGCAGTGGTCTATCAAATAATGCTAGTACACGACGCCATTTCATCAGCTACTTGAAAAGAAGCTACGGCTTTTACGTTTTCTTTTATAATGTTGATGTCCATAACCAGATGAACGTCGTTTATAATCGCTACTTGAATACGAGCGCCCTCTACGACGATAATCACTACTTGAATACGAACGATATTTTTTCTTTCCTAATAAAGAATCAATAATTTTTTTGAACATTCCTTCACCTCTTGAGTAAAATTTCCTTTTCATTATACCAATAATTATTGACTATATTTGTGACAGGTTTGTAAAGAGTAAAAAACGACGAGTTATGCCCGTCGTTACTTTCATTCATCCTCTTCATCAAAAACTTCATCAATCATGCATTTCTCTAATAAATACTCAAATGTAATATCTGCGAGATCTTCAATTTCTTCTCGTTTTGGGACGTACCCTCTTTCAATTAGTTGCTCATAAAAAAACTCCGCAATCTCTTCCGTATCAATCACGACTTCAATTTCCTTCATGAGCATCACTCCTTTATTTCTGTTTTATGAAAAAATCTCAAAATTATGTATATGAGATTAGAAAAATAGATTTTATTTTTTTATAGGTCATAAGCTTTGGACGAGATGCATACGATTGTAGTACAAGCTATTCAAAGGGGGAAATAATAATGGAAAATCAATATGAAGTAGGACAAACAAAAGAAGAGTTCATGCATGAAGATCAATGGGCAGACTCTCTTATAAAGTGGCTTTTTATTTTTTTAATAGTTGTAGGCATACCTTATACTGCATATGTTGTTGTTCAATTTATTCTCTCTTTCTAGTTAACTATTTTTTCTCTGTCAATTTAACTAAATAATTATGAACAACATCCATTACAATTTTATATTCTTCATCTTTAAATGTATCGAACAATAATTGATAATCGTTATAAATATCAAGTAATCCATCAATGATTTCTTGACGATTCGTCTTAACACTCACTTTTTTCGAGTTGTTAATTGACTTTAACTTTCCTAAATCTAATTTATTCATACCTGCTTTATCTTGTTTCATTTTCTTCAAAATTGCATTTGCCGTTTGAGCATTGGCGAGTAACGTTAAATCTGATTCATCCGCTTCTAACCATTCACCATCCGTAATCCGTGACAATTCATAAATTGTATCTTCCCATGCATCATTCTTATATCTCCATACTTCTGTACGAAAACCAACAATACGGAAAACATCTTTATCATATCCAGTTACTTGCACAAGATCACCAAACGTGAAATTATAATTTAATTCAATCCACTCCGTATCGCCCTTTTTCATATCTTGCTCTGTAACGTGCTGCAATGTTTGCTCTACGTAAAACCCATCGTGATTATTGACTTCGTATACATAAACTCCATCTAAAACCTTCATATTTGTGATTTTCCCAACGGTTCCATATAGCGTAATCACGACTATGTCCCCTACGTTGTATTTAGGTTGTTTTTTTCTTGCCATCTCTATCGCTCCTTTTTTTGACGTCGTGATTTTGATATCAGTATATGCAACCTACATAAAAACGCTTATCACAGAAGCTTATATTCATAAATTTTTTCAATAAAAAATATAATCTTATAAAATTTACATTGCACTCAAAAAAAGCTAGTAACTAGACTAGCTTCAAATCAACAAATTTCATAATAAAAAACATACAGAATACTTCACTTTAAATAAAGTAATGTATTCTGTATGTTTTCAAATAGTTTTTATCTATCTTGTATGTATAAATCCCAGGCTTCATCAAATATAGACATACTTTCTAGCATTCCGCTCAACTCTAAGTATGAACTAATTTCATCATAGTCTTCAGATTGCTTCGGAAAACTTAAATCATCATACATCGCCTCTGCTAAATCTGAAATTTCATTTCTAAATAAAGCTGCACGATGCTTCATCATATAATGGTAAAATGTCTTTTTCAAAAATATTCCCTACCTTTCTAACTTGGGTACATTATACAAGGCAAAAAAGAAAAAAACCAGCATAAAAGCTGGTTAAAAGTCGAAATAATTTCTTTTTAATAGACGCGGTCTTCCCATTAATTCTTCATATGTTAGTTGTTTTGGTAGATCTTTCGTGTAAATTAAGAATAATTGATCTTCAATTTCTTTTACTGTATGGTCTGATTGATAGTCCATCCCGCACGAGGAACAAGAAATACATGGTGTCTCTTGGATTTCAATGGCTTTCGTACCATCTGGTAATTCCCAATATACAGTATTCAAGCTTTCTTTCGCTTCTGTACTGTCACACCACATACAATTCATACTGCATCACCCTCAGTTTTTTTGTCGTTTTCTTCTAACTTAGCCATCTGTGCTTGATATTTTTTATCTTTTAATTGATCGCGCTTATCACGTTTATCTTTTAAAGATGCATGAGTATCATTATCTTCGTAGTCTTTACGACGGTTCATACGCTGTAAGTCGTCTGGAACGAGGTTAAATTTCTTATCGCTCATAAGACCTGCGATACCAACATCTGAACGTTTTTCTTCGTAGTTCGGATAAATCTCTTTAAAGTATCCTTCCGCTCTTCCTGGAATATAGCTCTCTGGCTCTGGATACGTCGTAATAACACCTTCAAAGTTACGAAGCACAACTTTATCTGCACTTTGTGAGATTAAATAGTTTGGCTGAAGTGCAATTTTACCGCCTCCACCTGGCGCATCAACAACGAATGTCGGAACAGCATAACCAGATGTGTGTCCACGTAAACCTTCAATAATTTCAAGACCTTTAGATACTGGTGCACGGAAGTGACCGATACCTTCAGATAAGTCACATTGATAAATGTAGTATGGACGTACACGGATTTTTACTAAGTCATGCATAAGTTTTTTCATAATTGGAACGCTGTCGTTAATACCAGCTAAAATTACTGCTTGGTTTCCGACTGGAACACCAGCATTCGCTAACATTTCACATGCCTTTTTCGATTCTTCAGTAATTTCAATAGATGTATTGAAATGTGTATTTAACCATACTGGATGGTATTTTTTAATAATGTTACATAAGTTTTCTGTAATACGTTGTGGGAATACTACTGGTGCTCTCGTTCCGATACGAATAATCTCAACATGCGGAATCTCTCGTAAATTTTTTAATACATATTCTAAAATTTTATCGTTAATTAGAAGTCCGTCACCACCGGAGATTAATACATCTCGTACTTGTGGCGTTTCACGAATATAAGCAATTGCATCATCTAATTGTTTCTTCGGTACACCCATTCCAATTTGTCCACTAAAACGACGACGTGTACAGTAACGACAATACATAGAACATTGATTTGTTACTAAGAATAGTACACGGTCCGGATAACGATGTGTTAGCCCTGGAACTGGTGAATCTTCGTCTTCGTGAAGCGGGTCTTCTAAATCATATTTTGTTTTATATAACTCTTCCGAAATCGGTACTGATTGCATCCGAATCGGACAGCGTGGATCATCAGGATTCATTAGCCAAGCATAGTACGGTGTAATGTTTAACGGGATCGTTTTCGTTGAAATTTTAACGCCCTCTTCTTCTTCAGGTGTTAAGTTAATCACTTTTCTTAAGTCATCTAACGTTTTGATCGTATTCGTTAATTGCCAAACCCAATCATTCCATTGCTCTTCAGTAACATCTTTCCATAATTCGATATCCTTCCAGTGACGATTTGGTTTGTATACATCATGTAACATTACTATTCCCCCTCGTATATTAATATTTAAGCCCTATCTCAGGCTTAGTTTTACTCTCTAATAAGAGTCCAGTAATAAAGAAAATACTTGGACGTCTCAAGATATTTCTAGAT
>NZ_JAKUFX010000184.1:0-9317 GCF_022663635.1 Bacillus cereus group sp. BfR-BA-01356
TATCTAGAAATATCTTGAGACGTCCAAGTATTTTCTTTATTACTGGACTCTTATTAGAGAGTAAAACTAAGCCTGAGATAGGGCTTAAATATTAATATACGAGGGGGATTATATGATGAATCTAGGAAAAATAAAAAGAAATACTTTGGTGGAGATTGGATAGGGATTATTGAAAAATTAAATACAAATTATTTTACTGAACTAGGTGTGACGTCATTATGGATATC
Source organism: Bacillus cereus group sp. BfR-BA-01356 (assembly GCF_022663635.1). NCBI lineage: Bacteria > Bacillati > Bacillota > Bacilli > Caryophanales > Bacillaceae > Bacillus > Bacillus cereus group sp. BfR-BA-01356. The sequence continues at coordinate 228 of NZ_JAKUFX010000184.1, forward strand.
TCAACCGGTAGAAAATATCTTTACTCCAATAAATGATTTGGTAGGAAGTACTTCATATCATGGCTATTGGGCTCGTGATTTTAAAAGAACAAATCCTTTTTTTGGGACATTTGGAGATTTTCAAACCTTAATAACAACCGCCCATGCAAAAGATATAAAAATCATTATGGATTTTGCACCTAATCACACTTCGCCTGCATTACATGATGATGCGACCTATGCTGAAAATGGTAGATTATATGATAATGGATTGTTACTTGGTGGATACGATAATGATTACAATCATTATTTTCATCATAATGGTGGGACGGATTTTGAAGAATATGAAGACGGAGTTTATCGTAATTTATTTGATCTTGCAGATCTAAATCACCAAAATATAGCTATTGATTTGTATTTTAAAGAAGCTATTAAACTATGGCTAGACCAAGGGATAGATGGTATACGAGTTGACGCAGTAAAACACATGTCATATGGCTGGCAAAAAAGTTGGCTAAATTCAATCTATAATTATAGACCAGTATTTATTTTTGGTGAATGGTATATCAATCCGAATGAGTATGACCATAGAAATGTTCATTTTGCAAATAATAGTGGTATGAGTTTATTAGACTTTAGTTTTGCTCATAAAGTACGAGAAGTTTTTCGAGATGGAATGGATTCCATGCATGGGTTACACAAAATGATTGAAGAAACATATCAAATTTATAATGATGTAAATAATCTTGTTACTTTTATTGATAATCATGATATGGACCGTTTTCACATTAATGGACAAAGTAAACGTAGAATAGAACAATCATTAGTATTCTTGTTAACTTCAAGGGGAATACCTTCTGTATACTATGGTACAGAGCAATATATGGTTGGAAGTGGAGATCCGAACAATCGTGGTCAAATGGAATCTTTTGATGTGGATACAGATAACTTTAAGATAATACAATCTTTATCTTCCCTTCGTAGTTTAAATTATGCACTTCCATATGGAAATACCAAAGAAAGATATATAACTGATGATATTTATGTATATGAAAGGTACTTTGGAAGTGATGTGGTATTAATAGCGTTGAATCGAAATTTAACAGAAGGATATAAAATAAAAGATGTTAAAACAATTCTTCCTTCTAGAAAGTATAAGGACATATTAGATGGTCTTTTAGATGGTGAAGCAATTAGAGTTGAAAATAATAATATAGATTCATTATGGCTTGGACCTGGGTCAGTACATGTTTGGCACCATAAAGGAGTAAATAGTATACCTTTAATAGGAACTGTGGGACATAAAATGACAACCGTTGGTCAAATAATTTGTATTGAAGGATGTGGCTTTACTTCTAAAAAAGGATCAGTATTATTTGAAGAAAAAGAGGCGGAAGTTGTTTCGTGGTCACATACTAGTATAAAAGTAAAAGTTCCAGCAGTGAACGATGGTAAATATGAAATTACTGTTGTAACAGATACAGGAACTAGGAGTAATATCTATAAACATGTAGAGGTCTTCAATACAAAGCAAGTTTGTATTCGATTTGTTATTGAAAATGGATATGAAATACCAGAGAGTGAAGTTTTTATAATGGGGAACACATATTCATTAGGAAATATGAATCCTTGCAAGGCAGTAGGGCCATTTTTTAATCAAATAATGTATCAATTTCCTACGGGTTATTTTGATATAAGTGTTCCGGCTGATACCTTGCTTGAATTTAAATTTATTAGAAAGATCAATAACACACTATTGATTGAAGGCGGAGAGAATCATAAGTATCGGACCCCGAGTTTTGGAACTGGAGAAGTAGTTGTAAAGTGGCAAACTGCAGAAAAAACTATCTTGGTGGAGTCTTAACTATATGGGGCTACTTTTTTACAATTGTAATTAAAATCGGGGGATTTCATTCTGGTAGCTAAAACAAAAGCTTATACTGAAAAATTCTCTTAAAAGTTAATAAAGGGTACGATTTTAAAGAAAAAACTAGAAAAGAACTGTATTAATGAAAGTGAAAAATAGAAAATTGGAGGTTACTATGGAACGAGCTTCTAAAGTGATTACGATTGAAAATTTTCATTCTGAAATACTTGAGAATAGTAGGAAACTATTTATATATTTACCACCTGGTTATGAAAGCAATTCGTACCAAAAGTATCCTGTATTATATATGCATGCTGGGCAGCGCTTGTTTGAACCAGTAGTAAAAAATGATGAATCATGGAATGTCCACAAAACGACTGATACGCTAATTTATGAAGGTAAAATTCAAGAGATAATAATAGTAGGTATAGCACATAAAAGAATCATAGAAAATAATGAGTTTTGTCATTTCATTTCACCAGATAAAAATATAGAGTGCTCAGGTTTATTATATGAAAAATTTATAATCAATGAGGTGAAACCTTACATTGATGAAAATTTTAGAACATTGACTAATGCTGAAAATACAGCTCTAATAGGGTCATCAGCAGGTGGTTTATCAACTTATAATATTGGTTTCCGCAATCCTGAAGTGTTTGGGAAAATTGGGATGTTATCTCCATTCTTTGTGAAAGTTGAAGATGATCATTCGGAATTAAAATTATATGAAATGTATGAAGGAAAAAAAGACTTGAAAATATGGATGGATATAGGTAGTGCGGAAGGTTTTTTCTTGGTAAAACATGTGAGAGATATTGCAGAAACTTTATTGGAAAATGGTTACAAATATAGAGATGATTTAATTTTTTATCAGGATCCAAATGGTGCACATTTTGAGAAAGACTGGGGAGAACGTATGCATCTACCATTAATATATTTCTTTGGAGATGTTGGCAATATAGTTAATGTTACATTAGATGGTCGAGATGTAGTTGGATTAACTGGAATGAAAGTGAAAATTAATCCAATTGTTACGTACGATAGTGGTTTTGAAATGAGTGTTTTAGATGGTGTATTTTTAGTTGATAACCCAGACGTGCTAGAGGTTTTAGGGGATGGAACAATTATACCCAAGAAAATAGGAGAAGCCGAAGTTACCTTTGTGACACAAGGTGTAAAAGGAATACCTAAAAAATATAAGGTAATAGAAACATTATCAGAATTTGTAGATGTTTCTGTAACAGTCGAAGTACCTGAAAATACACCAGTTGGTGAACGAATTTATATGAGTGTAGGCATGATACTAGATAGAATAGAAAAAAATCGTTTTGCAGGGAATTTTAAAGTGCCAAGGGACCTTGCATGCAGGTTTAAGTTTTCAAGAGGCTTTAGGCTCTTTGAAGTGGATAAATTAGGACAACCTATTCCAAATAGAAAATTTAAAGCTACTAAGGACTTACAGTTGAATTATACTGTTGAGAACTGGATAGGGCTGTAAAAAAATAAATATGGGGTGAGTGCTGTAGTGAAAATGAAAGAATTAATTCCAACTTTCGATGTCCCTTATTATTATTCATGCTATATACCAATTCTTCACGATAAATTAAAGAGTATGGGTAGCATTAGTTACATGAGTTTAATAGCGAATGAAGAGTTATATAGTATACCAGCATATCGTATGGATACTATCACATCAGTACCTTCTGTAGCAAGATATACACAGTTGTTAGAATATAATCAAACATTTCGTATGGAGAAACATGTATATTCTAATTTCGAAAAGGGGCTTCAATATATAAAAGAATGTTTGAATCGTCAAGAAGTATTTATTGCCTTAGGAAGCACCTTTTTTCTACCATATAGTAATGATTATTTGAACCCCAAATTTATAAAAAGTCATATAGATGTCCATACGGATAAATATGTTACAGACCATTACCTCGCAATTAACAAACTTACAGAAGATAGAGTATTTGTTCAAGATCCAGTTCCTAATAAATTTATGGGTGAGATATCAATGGAGGAGTTCCATTCTTTTTGGAAAGGAGGAAAAGCTATACCTGAATTGGCTCAAGCAAAAGGTATAGAAAGAATTTCATCTTACTCATCAATTGATGTGATTATACAGGAAAAAATAAGCATGGAAAATCTTAAAGATGTTTTTTTGAGAACACTAAAAAAAATATCCAGTGAGTATATTAGAGGTTTAATTATGCAAAAAAATAATAAGATATATTATTTTGGTAAGATTGCAGCCCTTGAACTTAAAGAAAATATAAATGAAGATTTTTATAAACAAAGAAATATGTTTCCTTTGTATTTGAAATGTTTATTTGATATGAGATGGAGTAGATATTTTTTATATGACTTACTTATAGACATGAACGAGTTATTTAAAGATAAATTTATTCATATTACTAGTGAGTTAATGGATATAAAACAATTATGGGAAAGACTATATAAGATTGCACATATTAAATTATTAAAAAAAGATAGTAACTTAAGTGATCTCGAATCTTTTAATTTGATAATGATGGATATTATTAATAGAGAGTGTGTCTTACATGAAAATATTTTATTTTTTCTGCAACATAATTATAGTCTTCAGTCTTAATAGGGAAAAGATAATTGAGAGAAGTAGAGTAAGGCTACTATGTATACTTACAAACTTTATCAGTAGAAGAATAAGTGTATTTAGTGTTCATGTTATATACTACTACAATTGCCGGAAGGAAATCTTCATAGTAAAAAGATGATTTATAAAAAGGAGTGTATTTACTTGGAAGATACAAATAAAGAAAAGGTTATTCAAATCGTATTGTGCTGTGTTGAAGAAGCGAATGAAAATCTTGAAAATAAAATTGATCTTGAAAAAGGCTTGAAAGCACATCTTTATGATTGGGAGGGGTATTTAGATTCGTTAGGGCTGGTATCTTTATTGGTAAGTATTGAACAAGGCTTAGAAGATGAATTGGGTTTATCAGTTGATTTGGTGAATTTAGATACAATGTCACAACATAATAGCCCATTTAAAACAATAGAAACATTAGTTGCGTATATTTTAGAATGCCAGGAACAATTAAAATCATTAACATAACAAAATATTAAAGGAGAAAATTTAAAAGGAGGTTAGGTATGCATATTGATTTTTTATTTGAAAGATTTGAAATGAATAAAGAATGCGAAGCTATAGTTTGGGAGGATAAAACTTACACATATGAGTGGTTTCTAAATCAAATAAAGATTTATACAAGGGAGTTAAATGAACATAGAAAGATGGATTATACAATAGTCTCTTTGGAAGCGGATTATTCTCCATACTCTATAGCAATGTTTTTAGCGCTTATTGAATTAGGATGTACTGTAGTACCGATATTAAATTCATTGGTTGACAGTAAGAAGAAAGAATATTATGAAATAGTTGAATTAGAAAATGTAATTAAAGTTGAAAGGGGAAGCTTTGAAATAATCAATATACAAAGGGATTACATTCAAAATGAATTATTATTACAACTGAAAAAGTTAAAACATCCAGGATTAGTATTGTTTTCATCTGGTACAACCGGAAGTAGTAAAGCAATTGTACATGATTTTACATTACTTCAAAAGAAGTACAGTGTCGCAAGGAGTGTAAAACGTGTTATACCATTTATGTTATTTGATCACATTGGAGGAGTTAATACTCTATTCCAAATTATTTCCAGCTCAGGGTGTTTGGTAATTATTGATGATCGTACCCCTAATCGAGTATGTAACATGATTGAGAAACATCAAGTACAAGCTTTACCCGCATCACCAACTTTTATAAATCTACTTATACTGAGTGAGGTTTATAAAAAGTATAATTTAAATAGTTTGCAGACCATTTCTTATGGATCAGAAGTTATGCCGGAGGCTACACTAAGTAAAATAAACGAAATATTCCCTCATGTTAAAATTACACAAATGTATGGGTTGTCAGAATATGGAGTTTTATATTCACAATCTAAATCGAATGATTCTTTGTGGATCAAACTAAGCGATAAGAATATTGAATCAAGAGTAGTGGATGGAATGTTGCAGATCAAATCAATGTCTACAATGATTGGTTATATTAATGCTCCAAGTCCATTTACTCAAGATGGCTGGCTTATGACAGGAGACATGGTGGAAGTAGATGGAGATTATATTAAAATTTTAGGAAGAAAATCAGAGATTATAAATATTGGCGGAGAAAAAGTATTTCCAGCTGAAGTTGAAAATGTAATACAGCTAATGGATGGAGTAGAGGAGGTTGCTGTTGTTGGTGAAAAAAATGCAATCACAGGGCAAATGGTTAAGGCTGTGGTTAAATTAAGTACAAATGAAAGTGTAAGTGAATTTAGAAAGCGATTAAGAGAGTTCTGTAAAGATAAACTACCATTATATAAGATTCCACAGAAAGTGGTATTAACAACTGAGAAAATGCATACAGAGCGTTTTAAAAAAGATAAGAAGGTATTTATGTAACCAAAAGTTGAAGTCCTTTTATACAATAATTTAAAAATAAATTATAAATCCCTTATATTTTGAAAAAACTTTTTCAAAATATAAGGGATTCTTTTTACTTTTTTCGGATCTAAATTGAGTAATTCATATAAATAAGCTTCTTCACAAAATAAAGATTTACGTGTTGAGGAGAAACTTTATGTTTATAGAGTTTGTTGTTGTTTATTATTACGATTCGATAGGAATTTATCTAATGAAATAGATTGGCTGTTATTTACTACAAAAAATAAAGAAACAGCCAATAACAATAAATCAAATTCATACCCTCCTATAAATCCTTGATCAAATTTCACAGTAATAATGGCTCCGGCTATAAGTAAAGAAAATAAGGTTGAAATAATTCGTGTACCAAGCCCCAGAATAACTAAAATTCCACCCCCTAGTTCAAGAATTGCTACTGGATATGCAAGCCAATCGAATATTCCTAGGCTGTTGAAGAAATTTTCTGTATTATGAATACCATCTTGGAATTTTATGAGTCCATGTGCAAAAAAAGTTAACCCTAATACTAATCTAATAATGAAAAAACTTAACTCATTTTTGTTTGACAATTGATTTTCCCCCATTCAATGATTTTGAATTACTGTTAGCCATAGATTTTTCCTTTTCCTTATTTTAATGATCTATATATGATATAGAATCAAAAAACAGTATATTTTTTTGCTTGCAACTTTACTACTTGATCACTTTTTGTTTATAGGAATAAGGTTCTATCCCTTTAATATTTATTTCAATATCCTGAATTGCTGTATTGTTAATAGATCCTTCAATTATTCCAAACGTTTTATTTAGGATGTGACCGGCGCTTTTAAACCCAATATAATGTCCACGAACCATACGTGGAAAACATGCACCAAACATGCCTTGTACTGTTATAATTGATTGGAAATGTAGAACCTCAGTAATTAATGTTCCTATCATTGCAATTTTCATTTTACTATTTGGAGGTACTTTAATAGAATGTTCAATTGAAGGAGAGGTATGAATTGATTTTGAATTACTTTCTCCTACAAAAGTTGAAATATTAAATTCATTACCCGATTGAAATTTACCTGCAATAATAAGATCTGATTTTAAAGTTAAACCTGTAATAGATTTCGAACTCCAAGATTGTATATTGACCCATTGTTCTTTTATTGTCACTACAATCTCTTTTTCTTCATTATTAGGATTATATACAAATTGTTCCTTTAGGGTTATTTCATTTATTGAAGGTTCTTCAAGATATCGAAATATAAAAGGGCCCAGCATTTTATAACAAGCATGACCATAACGTTCAGTAATAGCAGGCTTATTATGAATTGGAAACGTCTCATTATTTAATGCAATTTCGTCAGGAAGTATTCCATAAAGATCTTTAAACGCATCCATTATGGAGTCTGTAGTTGAATCTAATGAATCTAGATCTGAAAAAGATAATTTTTCTTGTATAATCATACTAATGCTCCTTACCTATTTGTGTATTTTATTTGTTTGATCGTGGTCAAAAGACAATTAAAATATGAAGAAGAGGTAAACTAATAGTTTGACAGATAGAATAATTAATAACTTTTGAGAATAAATTCCATTTTATGCTGTGGGATTCCTATCAATTAATACTCGTTAGAAATTTATAAAGATTTGATTGAATTTTAGGAAAATAGAGGTTGTTATTGAAAATCTAACTAAGGATAAAGTTATGGAACACATCAATAAACGGATTATTAAGGATAGGAAATAATGGGTAAATAGCAGAGAGATGAATATAAACGGAAGGAAATCTTGTGGCTCACAAAGAATTTAAGAGCTAGAGATATACATAACAGTACAGATAAGGTTGAAGAAATCTACAAAAGGCTTTATCAATTCTAGCTAAATGATAAAAGCCCTGCAGGGGATGCAGGGCAAGACTAAGGGTATTGAAGAATTGTCGATTCTAAAAGTAAAGGACTTCTTGGAATGTTTTAAGTTTAACACATAATATGTTAAAACGTTATATAAAGATGTTACAGAAATGTGAATATAAAAAAACTCTCATAAATATTATGAAAAAGTTGAGAATCTATAGAAGCTATAAGGGATTATATTTGCAATGGTGTCTTTATAGAGTTAATAGGACAGGCTTTTGTTTGTCTTAGTATTCGGGAATCTAGTAGAATTCCCGAATACTAAGACAGGTTCCTGGGTATTACGAAGCATGAAAGCATCAAAAAAGCCCGTACAGAAGCACAGGCCGGTTGATACACATATCGGTAACTAAATATTAACAGAAATAGTTAGTAAGTACTATTGAAAAAATAAAAAACTGCTTTCCTCCTAAGACGGTTTGAAGAAAACACATATAATAAAGCACTTATATTATACCAAATGTTTTCTCCTAATTAATATATAGTATATATTAATTATCCAGCAGAGGTGCTTTTTACTTCTTTTATAGAATTTACACATTAAACATATATGTATACGCATTGCATTGTTACTACACGCTCAGGAATAGTAATAAAAAGATGATACCAATAAAACTGTATAAAAACAAAAAGAATCCTAATAGGGGTAATTCTTTATGAAAGTTGAGCATGACAAACCTCCTTGGATATATAGAATATTTTAATATATTGTTGGTCTATTTGTAAATGTCAAGATAAACATGTACATTTTCGCTTGTTTAAGCATGTACAAAATCAATCATTTTCTTTGCTAAAATGATCTTTAATTCGATAGGATTGTCCTACAATACT
>NZ_JAKUFX010000185.1:0-9287 GCF_022663635.1 Bacillus cereus group sp. BfR-BA-01356
AGGGTTTATTTGAGATGCTTATTTTTAAGAGTATGCTTTTATTTTAGGAATGTTTTGATCCGATGAGTCGAAAGCTCAGGTTGTGCTCACTCTTAAGTTGATGGGCATGGTGTCTTACCCCCAAGCATCCATTCTGTCAAAAAATTATCATTCATAATCTCCATCCTCCACATCTATTATACTTACTACTACAATACCATTTACTTCATATATTTTTTTTGATTTTTTTTGCTAAACTACATATACCCACATAAACAAAAAAGAGTTGACCTTTTTGGGTCAACTCTTACTTTTCTCTTCTTCTACTTTAGTCTCACGTTTATTTGTAGCAATTAATTCACGAAAACGTCTTCCTTAAAACCTAAAACATTATTATTCATAAGGTTTTATTTTGTTATTTTATCAATTAAATAATTCAGAACCGTGACTTGTTTTGTTACAATTAATCCTTCGCAAATCATTCCCACTTTTACTTCTGCCTTTTTCCCTTTTTGATTATGCAATAGTTTATTTTCCATAGAAGCATATGCCTTATAAAAACTAGCACCACTTTTAGGGTCTTGCTTTGAATCAATTCCTATTTTTGTAACTTTACCTTTCAATTCCCCATATTCCCTATAGGGAATTGATGGAAAATGATACTTAATTTCTTTTCCCTCTTTAATACTATTAATATCTTTATCGGAAATAGCTAATTCTATTCTATATTGTGAATTATCCTCAGGAATAATTGTCGCAATATGTGCCCCTGGCTGAATTAAATCATCTTTATTAATAGGTGTATCAATACTTACTATTCCATTAATAGGAGCCTTAATTATATAACCATCTATACTTGCATTTAAATTATTTAGATTAAAATTTAATTCATTAATTTTTTCATTTGCAAGTTGGATCTCTGTATCTATTTGATTTAATTCAGTTTTACTATATTTACTTAAAGATGAGTTATCATTGGTATCTGACATCTTCCCTAGCAACTGATTGTTACTTTCAACTACAGCTTTAAGTTCGTTTACTTTATTTTGATTCTCTTCTATTGTACTCATTAATTTTGTAAGAAATTGATTTTTGAATTTATCCAACTCATCCTTAGATTGAATGTTATTAACATTCATTTGATAATCTACAAATTGAACATAGTAAGAGCTATCTTTTGGTAAATAGTTCACGTTATCATTTACCGATCTTTTCAAATTTTTTAGGTTATCTAAAGTTTCATTTGCGGTCTTTATTTGAGCCTTAGTAGTTTCTATTTGAACCTGTATTTGCCCCTTACTTAAATTACTTTGTTGCTTTTGATCGTTATAATCTGACTGGTTTTTTAAAAACCTATTATAATAATATTCTTCTGCGGGTGTATTACTAAAAGGATTTTTATTATCTTTAATAGCGTTCTTAAGTTTCTTTAAATTGTCAACATGCTTATTTTTTTCTTCTAATTGGTGCTCATAATTTTGTTTTTGTATATTAAGATCATCATGTTCAATAGTAAATAAAACTTCTCCCGCTTTAACCTTTTTTCCTTCTTCAATATTTATATCCTTTATTTTACCTGTATTCTTACTACTTATTATACTGACTTCCTTATCAGGTCTTACAACTCCGTTTAATTTTGTTACAGTTTCAATTTTACCAAAATACGCCCATATCAAGAAAGCAAAGAGCAAGAAAATTATTATATAAATGAAAATAATTGTAAAAGAACGTGGTTTACTATCCATAACTTCTCTACTATCTGTTAATTCATCTATATCTATAATAATATTACTCACTATAAACAACCTCCTTGACTGGTTTAAATGCTTTTTTTTCATCTTCATAATAATCAGGAAGTTGATCTTTCCATAGGGAATAGTAATCACCCTTATAATCCATCAATTCACTGTGAGATCCACTTTCTACTATTTTTCCTTTTTCAAGCACATATATCTTGTCACATCTCATGATTGTACTTAATCTATGCGCTATTATAATTGTAGTTATATCACTACTAAATTCATGCATAGTTTTCTCTATAGCCTTTTCAGTAGTAGAATCTAAATTACTCGTTGCTTCATCCATAATAATAATATCAGGTACCTGTAAAATTGCTCTTGCAATAGCCAATCTTTGCTTTTCACCACCTGAAAGGTTTGAACCATTTTCTTCAATCGTCGTTTCATACCTTTGAGGTAGTGAATTTATAAAGTCATGAATCTGTGCCTTTTTACAAGCTGCTACTACTTTTTCATGATCTACCTCATTACACCCCAGGGTAAGATTCTCTTTCATAGTACCATTAAACAAAAATATATTTTGTGAAATATATGCAATCTTATCCCTTAATACTTCGGTATTTAAATCTTTCATATTGAAACCATTAATTAAAATTTCGCCTTCTTCACATTGATAAAAATTCATTAATAGTTTTGATATTGTTGTTTTTCCCGATCCACTCTCACCAACTAAGGCAATCCTTTGACCTTGAGGAATGGTAAGATTCAATTCTTTTATTAACAAAGGTCGTGTTCCATATCTAAAGTTAAGATTTTTAAATTCTATATCTCCTTTTAATGTTGATGGCATAATTTTTTTATTTTCGTCTTCACTTTTTTCTAGTTCTAAGTCTAATATTTCTCCCAATCTATCTGCTGCAACTATTGCAGTTTGTAATTGAGGCTGTAAATTAATTAAATTTTCTATAGGAGTGATAAAATAAACCAATAAAGCATTAAATGATAATAGTTCTCCAATAGTTAATTTTCCATGAAGAACTTCATAGGCACCTATCCAAAGCAATACAATACCAAATATAGACTTAATACCAGTCTTTAAAGATATCTGTATATTATTAATTAATCCATTTTTAAATACACTTTTAATAAGTTTTACCAATCTTGTTTCAGTTTCTAAATTTACCTTTCTTTCAGCGTTAAATGCCTTTACAGTCTCAATACCATTTAGAGATTCGAATAAATAAGAAGTTATTTGTGCATTATTCTCCATAGCTTCCCTATTTACATTTTCAATAGGTTTGTTGAATGACCAAACAATAATCGCATATAAAACCACGGGAACTATTGTAATGCCAAATAACAGCTGATTTTGATTATATAAAATAAATCCACCAGCAATAGCCATTAATGTATCAATCATTATAGTTAACGTAGCACCTGAAATTGCTTCTCTTATCTTTGTAGCATCATTAAATCTAGAGATTATTTCACCAGTTTGTCTTGTTGAAAAAAAGCTCATTGGAAGATCTATGACATGTTTATAGTATCCTAACATTAAAGGTATATCTATTCGTTGGGATAAATACAAAAGAAGCTGAGTTCTAAAAGCATTTAGTATGACAGAAAAGAGGCTTAACACAACAAATCCTATTGAAAATATATGTAATGTTTCTTCAATATTATATTGTAAAACATCATCCATTAGAATTCGAAAATAAAAAGATCCTAAAATACCCAATATAGTATAGAAAATGGATGCAAAGAATATATTTAGTATCAATCCTCTTTGTGGTTTTAATAACCCCATGAATCTTGAAAGTATACTAGTAGTTTCATCCCCTTTTTTAAATTCAACTGATGGCATCATTAAAAGCAATACACCCGTCCATATTTTAGAGAAATCTTCAGGTGAATACTCTACTATTCCTTTTTCAGGGTCAGCCACTATTATTTTTTTTCTAGTTGCTTTGTGAATAACCATGTAGTGATAGTATTTATCATTCAAATAAACATGAGCTATAGCAGGTAAAAATTCCTCATTAAAAAGACTCTCCATATTACATCTAACTGCTTTTGCATTAAACCCAAGCTTTTCAGCTGCTGTCACAATGCCTAAAGCGGTTGTTCCATGAAGATCCGTCTTTGTGTATTCTCTTATTTTAGCAATAGGTATCTTTAATCCATGTTTTCTAGAAATTGTTGCTAAACAAGCTGCAGCACAATCTTTTTCATCATGTTGTTTTACACATATGTATTTCCTAAACATCTGGTTACATCCCTTCCCTCGATTAATCTCCATAAATCCATTGATTTTAAATTACTGGATTAATCCCAAAATACATACAATTCTCATCCATAGTTTCTTAATGTATGTATAAAACTACTATTTTCATGATCAATTTATTACTCGTTATACAAAGAAAAAAATTCAGAATAATTAGACTTCAAGCGAGAAAAAACATTAAATCTTGATATTATAATTAGTAATTCGAGAATATATAAATTTAATGTATGTAGCTTGCTCACTACCCTATTTCATTCTAATAGCATATCTATCTTTTATAAGAAGTTATTACGCCTTTGTAACTTAAATGTAAGGAGTGCTTCAAATAGCTTTTCACCCCTTACAAAAAAGAAATATATTTATATCTTATGCTGTATTCAAACCTAAAATCTGTTTTTATAAATTTCTTTATAACTTATAAGTTCCAAGACATGAACTATCTACCTTTGCTTCTTCTATAGTACATCCACTGTTAGCTAAACAAGAATATTTTTACTGTTAATTATGTCAACAAAAGTATTTTAGATTATATATTTATTTGAGTTTATAAATTACCACATTTAAAAACCTAATAAAATATAAACTAACAGTGCATAAAGAGCCTTAACTATAAGTCTTTTTTTCTAATTATTATGCAATCTAATAGTAATAAAACTATACCTATACTAGTCAAAGAAATTATTGTTTGAACTGAATAATGAAAAACTTGGAATCCGTCCATTATATTTAAAAATGGCGTTTCTTTTAATATCTTTTCTAACGAGACTATTTTAGTTTTGTTAGCCATTAATTGCAAAGTAGTTTTAAAAGTATCAAAAAACATTAGGTATAATAACAAAAATGTAGCTATAAAGTTTTTCGTTATTATTGATATCAAAAACGCTATTGAACTAACAAATAATGTAAAAGAGATAAAAACCATTTCCATATTTAAAGTTAGTTTCATAATTAGATTGAGGTCTATTTCTCCACTATCCCAAAATATCGCTACTAATGCTAACGTACTAAATATTATTCCAAATAACATAGCTATAGTAATTGCTGAAAGACTTTTAGAAATTACTATAAAACTTCTAGATAACTTCCCTGTAAAAGTATATTTATACGTATTATATTCAAATTCTTCAACTAAAATTTTCGAACATATAATAACTAAAAACAAAGGAAAGGTATCCATTATTAATCTGATTTTCATTGCTATATCTTTGGTTAGCGGAAAAATGATTATCCCGATAATTAACATAAGAAATAGAAGAATATTACGTTTGTTAAGTATATTTTTCACATCTTTTTTGATTATATAAAATATAGTATCCATACCTTTTCCCCTCTATTTATTTAAGTCCTTCCTACCTAAAATAAATATTGAACTTCCTAAGCAAATGATAGTATACATTAGCATGCAGCCCACTTGAACTATTTGAACTTTCAAAGTATCTGTCCAATCAAAAATAATATATGTTGGTAAAATTTTTATTAATTGATACCAAGAAGGGAGCACATCTGCTTTTTCAAAATTAATAATAAATAAAGGAGCATAAAATTGGACTATACCGAAAAGTATTAAAGTATATATCATTGTTATACTCAATTTAAAAGAAATTGTTGTTACTAACATCGAAAAACTACCTATAAGAACTGCTACTAGTACATATATTAGAAATGTACTAACTAACTCATAGTTAAAAATATCATTAACTTTAGTTCCTTCATTAGTCCATAATAAGATTGCAATTTTTAGTAATACTTGAATTAACCAGCAAACAATACCAATCCCAAATATGGCAATTATTTTACCAAGGATTATACCCTTTCTTGAAAAACATCCAGTGAATATATATTTATAGGTATCATTATTAAAATCTCGTCCTAAAATGTATACACTAGCTAATATAAAGACAAATTTAATTGCTAGAAAATATTGAGCTAGATAATCATTGACACTAAATGAACTCGGAGCAACCTTAATCCAAAATAATACGTATATTATAGATAACGCTAAGGTACATTTGATTATTGCTGACTTGAAAATATTATGAAATTCAGTTTTTGCTAATTTAAATATATTACTATTCAACAATATTCCCCTCCATCATACTAAGAAATCTTTTCTCCAGGTTTTCTTTTTGCTTGTGGACCCCGATTATATTAATATTATTTTCTATAAGCATCGCTAAAATTTCTTGTAATGTATAATCATTTAAATTAACTAATACATTTTCTGTATCATCAACCACTGCACTTATATTTTTTGAAGCAAAGAAGTTAAGTAGTGTCTTAGGATCACTTATTTCAAAAACAAAATAATTACTACTGGACTCTGTTTTATTTTCCCTAGGAGACACTCGATCAATTATTTTACCGTTCTTGATAAAAATTACTTCTTTGCACATTGATTCTATCTCTGTTAGTACATGGCTTGAAATAATGATAGAAGTTTTTTTCTCTTCTGATAGGTATTTAATAATTCTTCTAATGTCTATTATTACATTGGGATCTAACCCATTTGTTGGCTCATCAAGTACTAGTAGTTTCGGATTTCCTAGTATTGCCTGTGCTAATCCAAGCCTCTGTTTCATCCCAAGTGAATATTGTTTTACTTTTTTATGTATAAAATCTTTAATTGCAAGTAGATTAATTATTTCGTATATCTCTTCTTCTGAACTACATCCTGATATCTTTGAAAAATAAAGTAAGTTATCATAGCCAGATAAGTTTGGATAAAAACCCGGGCTTTCTATAATACATCCTACTCTCTTTCTATCTTTATTTATTTCCTCCAATATATTTTCACCATCTACATAAACACTACCATCATACTTTCTAATTAACCCCACTATAATTTTCATCAAAGTGGATTTACCAGCTCCATTCGGTCCTACTAACCCTACTACTTCACCTTCTTTTATTGAAAGCGTTATATTTTCTAACACTTTCTGTTTCCCATAGAATTTTGTAACATCAGTAATATTTAAAATTGCTTTGTCTGTCATTTTTATCCCCTCACTCTTATTATCTAAAATATTTTAGATTTTTTTCGCTTTGCACTTTAATCTAAAATTTATGGCTACATAAAATTTTAGATTAAAACGTTCGATAAGATGGAATAGAATACTTATAAAATAAAGAATAATCTCCATTCAAATTACTAATTTATTCATCAATAAATTAGTAATTTGAATGGAACTAAACTGAATTTCCAAAAAACTAGCATAACCTTACAAAGTATAAACATTCTTTTAAAATAGATAAATATAAAAGAATGCTATACTCTGCACTTAGATCGGAAAACTATTCGCAGGTGTAACGTAAACCACCTGCGAATACCTTAAACCAACATTACACAGAAATGATTTTACTAAATTAACATTTTTTATCAAATTATTTGCTAGCATAGTTGCTCATAAACAATTAAATTAAATGAAAATAAAGAGTATCTCCTATTCTAATGCCATTACATTAGGCATATCCTTTTCCCTACCGATTCTTAAAAGTTCGTATCCAACACCAGCTAGTCCTACCATGAATCCATTATTTTCTTCTTCCATAAACTTCTCAGTTTTCATTTTTTCTAAAAGACAACCTGCAAAGTTCTTAATTGTATTAATAGAATTTAGATATAGCTCATTATCATTTAAAATTATTCCGGCTTCTTTTAAAATCATGAGATTCCCCATATCCCCATGACATAAACACCAATCATTTCTTAAACCACTATTTATTGTTGTTTCAATTGCTATATGGATTTCCTCATTTATTTGTGCATCCACATAGCCTAAATTCACTAATTGCAACTTACTCATTAACATTCCAGGCGCTCCATGACACCAACCGTTCGAGAAATTCTGTTCTTTTATTGATCTTTTCCAATTTTTCTCTTCTGCTACATATAGTGCTCTTTCAAATTTTAACGCTTTAGCAATAAGAGTTTTTATTTCATCTTCTTTAAAAATCTCATATAATCTATATAGTTGAGCGATAACTCCAGCATTTCCATGTGCATACCCAATATATCCTTTTTCTCCCCATGTAATTCCTGGAAAACCTTCAATAGTTATTGCTTCTTGTTTCACTTTTTCATATACCTTCATAGCTAAATGTAAGGATTCTCTTTTTAATTTTGCATTATCACTTTTGGAATAGATTGTAGTCATAACACCAATAATCCCTAGCTCCCTAATGACATCCAGCTTAATTGAAGAGTTAATTTTTTGTTTTATTAATTTATAGATTTTTAAAATTGTTTTTTCATACTTTTTACTAGCATTACTATAATCAATATAAAATAAAGTATATGCAACTCCTGCTAATCCAGAAAATGTACCAATATCAACATTTTCTAGTTCAGAATCATCCATATCCTCTGGTATCTGTTGTAATATTGTATTACATATTTCCTCTCTAATACCAGAATATTTACTATTATTAGATTCCTCTTCAAGGTAATTAAAAAACAATGCAATTCCTGCCAATCCATAATATAAACTGTTTTCTAATGTCTGGTATGTATTAAAACCCCATTCATTTTCTCGATTTCCAAACCACGTTCGATCTCGCCCTTCAGGAGATTCTCCAATTATACTTCTAGGTAATAAATAATCTGCAATTTTTTCAGCTATTTCTACAAATTCTTGCTTTTCCCACTTTCGCACGTTATTTTTTTGGTATTCTGTTAATGTTTCTTGTTTAATTGGTTCCGTAGACAGTTTTGAATTAATAATAGCTATTTGTCTATACATATCGATTTCATTCATCTTTTTTATTTTTTCTTGTATTTTAGCAGTAGTGCTATTTACCAACTTAACCTCAACATCATCTGAGCACCATGTAAATACATCTTTTGCGTTTCCTTTTACACTAAAATAAGGCACATCTCCTCTAAGCATGTCACGTATTTCCAGAAAATTAATATTAAAACTTTTGTCATCTGTTTTCTTGGCAAGCCTATGTAAAAATACCTCTCTATCTATACTATTAGTTAGTACATCCGGATGATAACTGCTATATAAAACATTTGTATATACATTAGTAGGTCTATATACAATTCGAACAGGTGCCTCACTAAAAAGTTCATTTATCTTTTTAACATAAACATCCTTATTTAGCATTATCCACTTATACATGTATTTAAAGCCATCTATAATATTCTCTCTATAACCTTTTGAATCAATAGATTCTCCTCGTATATTAATATTTAAGCCCTATCTCAGGCTTAGTTTTACTCTCTAATAAGAGTCCAGTAATAAAGAAAATACTTGGACGTCTCAAGATATTTCTAGATAATG
>NZ_JAKUFX010000186.1:0-9114 GCF_022663635.1 Bacillus cereus group sp. BfR-BA-01356
CTAGAAATATCTTGAGACGTCCAAGTATTTTCTTTATTACTGGACTCTTATTAGAGAGTAAAACTAAGCCTGAGATAGGGCTTAAATATTAATATACGAGGGGTATATGAAATGAAGGAAGGAGATCGCGTAAAGGATGCGGTTCAAAAGGCTGGTGGTTTTTTATCAGAAGTAGATATGAAAAAAGTGAATTTAGCACAAATTGTACAAGATCAAATGCTCCTTTATATACCGAGTAAAAATGAATCAGAACAAGGGGTGCTTACTTCTTCTAAGGAAGATGGCAAGATTCGAATAAATACAGCGGCGAAAGAACAACTAGAAAAAATTACAGGGATTGGCTCTCGAAAGGCAGAAAGTATTTTGAAATATCGAGAAGAACATGGTCCGTTTCAGAAAATAGAAGATTTATTAGAGATTGATGGGATTGGTGCGAAGTCTCTTGAAAAGATAAAAGATCAAATTATTATTCCGTAAAAGATTGACGAAGTTTTTCTTCTTTCGCTACACTACAAGTAGACAAAAAAGTAGGTGAAAAATATGGAACGAATTTCATGGGATCAATATTTTATGACGCAAAGCCATCTACTATCTTTGCGTAGTACATGTACAAGGCTTGCGGTAGGAGCGACAATCGTTCGCGATAAACGAATTATTGCTGGTGGATATAATGGTTCAATTAAAGGTGGCGTACATTGTATAGATGATGGTTGTTACGTAATCGATAATCATTGTGTTCGGACAATTCATGCTGAAATGAATGCTTTATTACAATGTGCCAAGTTTGGTGCGAAAACAGAGGAGGCAGAAATTTACGTTACGCATTTCCCTTGTTTACAATGTTGTAAGGCAATTATTCAAAGTGGTATTACAGCGGTTTATTATGCGCAGGATTATAAAAATCATCCATACGCCATAGAGTTATTTGAACAAGCGAATGTAACAGTGAAACACGTTCCGCTAGAATATGATATTGCTGCATTAGAGGATCAAAAACGTTATACAGAGTTGAAAGAATTATTTGCGTCTTTAGAAAAAGATAATTTATCAATGGAAGAATTACAGCATGTATTCACGAAAGCAAAAATGATGCTATAAGGAGTGAGTATAAGTTGCAAGAACAATGGGGGTATGTTGCAATCTCGTTTATAATAGGGATTGCAATTGCCTTTTCCTCGTCACTTTTATTGATAGTTTTTTGCCTCTTTTTAAATGTTTTCTTCTGTTTATATCGCACTTCGCGTAAAACCTTCATTTTTTGTATTGTAGCGTGCTTTAGTAGCGTTATATACACTTCCTATGTTCAAACGTGGAATAAGCCTCTAGGGGAGTCCTATGGAGTTACAAGAGGGGTTATACAAAACACACCACTTGTTAATGGGGATCGCCTATCTTTTCAATTTGAAGATCAGAATAAAAATATAGTGCAGTTAAGTTATAGAATAAAATCAGCTTTGGAAAAGAAAAAAATGCAACAATTATACGCAGGGATATCATGTGTATTCGAGGGTGAGAGGAAAGAACCGGAAACAGCTCGGAATTTTCATGGTTTTAATTACCGTGATTATTTATACAAACAACATATTCATTTCACATTTGAGGCTACATATATTTCTGAATGCTATAAAACATCACTGTCGCTTACGCAATGGATTCTTCTTTTGAGGCAACAAGCAATCTCGAAAGTTACAGAAATGTTTCCAGAGCAATCAGGTGCTTTTATGAATGCATTACTATTTGGTGATAGACAACAAATGACGTTTGAAGTGGAAGAGCAATATCAACAATTTGGTCTTGTACATTTGTTAGCAATTTCAGGTTCGCACATTGTATTGTTAATGGTAATAGTATATTTTATTTTGCTAAGAAGCGGTGTGACAAGGGAGGTAGCAACAATTTGCCTTATCGTTTGTATTCCTTTGTATATGGTTTTAGCAGGGGCGTCACCCTCTGTTATAAGAGCTTCTATAACAGGAGTTTTGATGTTGATTGCTTTTATGTGCTCGATTCGTTTGTCTAGTTTAGATGCTTTAAGTGTAACAGCTATATGCATGCTTATATATGACCCTTATCTTGTTTTTAATATTGGATTTCAGTTTTCTTTTGTAGGTAGCTTCGCTTTACTTTTGTCTGCTCCGTTATTGTTAGGGAGTAGCAACGGAGTAATCCGGAATTCTATTTATATTTCTATCATTTCACAGCTCGTTAGTACTCCGATTTTGTTATATCACTTTGGTTATTTTTCTCCATATAGCATTCTCCTCAATCTCTTATACGTTCCGTTTTTATCTATCATTGTATTACCATGTAGCATTATTATTTTACTGTGTATGCCAATTGTCCCGTTTCTCGCAAAAGGATTTGCCGATGTATTATCAATAGGCTTGAGTATGTCTAATGATTTTCTAAGTTATTGTGAAAGTTTACCATTTACCCAGCTTATCTTCGGGGAAACGCCCCTCAATCTTGTAGCTGTATATTGCGCGAGTATTGTCAGCATATTGATGGTTTGGGAAAGAAGAGCGCCGAAAAAAATAGTTTGTATAGTTGCAAGTGTATTTCTTTTTATTAGCACATGTCATTATATATATCCATATTTTAGAGGAAGCGGAAGTGTAACATTTATTGATGTTGGACAAGGTGATGCAATATTAATTCGCCTTCCGTATGATAAAGGGATTTATCTTATTGATACAGGTGGAACGCTTCGTGTGAATAAGGAAGAATGGCAACAAAAAAAGCATGAATTTTCTGTTGGGAATGATGTTTTAATACCCTTTTTACAAAAAGAAGGTATTAAAACAATTGATAAATTAATCGTAACGCATGGAGATGCAGATCATATAGGTGCTGCACAAGAATTATTATCATATATACCTGTAAAAGAAGTGGTATTTGGCCGAAAGGGAAAAGATGCAGTATTAGAAAAAGTAGTCAAGAAACAGGCATTAGAAAAGGAAATGAAAATAACTGAAGTGGGGGAAGGGGCGAGTTGGAGTGTAAATGAAGCGGAATTTTTCGTTTTAGCTCCAAAAGGAAAAGAAAAAAGCGAAAATAACGCTTCAATTGTAATATGGGCAAAATTTGGAGGGTTGAAGTGGCTATTTACAGGCGATTTGGAAGAAGAAGGGGAAAAGATTTTAGTAGAGGCATATCCAGATTTACAAGTGGATGTTTTAAAAGTTGCTCATCATGGGAGTAATACGTCATCTATAGAGCCTTTTTTGAACGTCATGCAGCCTCGTGTAGCGATTATATCTGTTGGTAAGCAGAATATAGGTATGGACACCCGCATAAAGAAGTGATAGAGCGTTTTGAGAAGATGGGGAGTGCGATATGGCGCACGGACAAGCAAGGTGCTATTTCCTATGTTTTTAAAGGGGAAAATGGAACCTTTAAAAGTAAAATCACATATGATAAAACACATAATAGATGAAAAAGAGAAGACTGCCATGAAGTGGCAGTCTTTAAGAACCGATAAATTTAATAACAGTTGCAATGATGAAAAGTGTTGCGAAAAAACCAAATGAGACGATAAATCCTACCCCTGAATCAATAGCGTCATTGCGTTTACTTTGAACGTTTTGTTCAAAATCATTCATTTAGAATCCCTCCCCAACATTCCACTTTAGTATAAAATATTGTCAGAAAAAAATCTACAATTTCCATATGAAGAGAAAACGAGCTTTTTTGCTACTTTTAAATCATGAAGTAATGTGAGTTTTTCGTTTCCAAGCATGTTAACAGTTGGCACTTATACTCAAATTTTTATTGCGAATAATAAAGGGAAGGTGATTACCGCACACCAATAAGAAACCCGGGGCTTATTGCGTGGCGTTTAATATAAATAAAGGGACGGGTTATAAAGCCTGTTCCTTTGTACTTGTAAAACAAAAGCTAGGGCATTAGTATAAATATATATTGCCAAGTTAGGGAGTAGGAAAAAGTATGAGTGATATACATAAAAAAATTAAAAAGAAACAGTTTGCTCCGTTATATTTACTATATGGAACGGAAGCTTTTTTTATAAATGAAACGATAAAGCTTATTACGACAGAAGCACTTGAAGAAGAAGATCGAGAGTTTAATGTTGTGACATACGATTTAGAAGAAGCGTATTTAGAAGATGTGGTTGAGGATGCGCGTACGCTTCCTTTCTTCGGAGAACGGAAAGTATTGTTAATAAAATCACCGTTATTTTTGACTTCGCAAAAAGAAAAGTTAGAGCAAAATATAAAAATTTTAGAAGAATACATTGGTGAACCTTCTCCATTTTCTATTCTTGTTTTTGTTGCACCTTACGAAAAACTTGATGAGCGAAAAAAAATTACAAAACTATTAAAGAAAACAGCAGATGTAGTAGAAGCAAATGCGATGCAAATACAGGATGTTCAGAAATGGATTGTTGCTCGTGCAGATGAAGTGCATGTGCATATTGATAACGCGGCTGTTAGTTTGTTGCTAGAGCTTGTGGGAAGTAATGTAACAATGTTGGCGAAGGAAATGGACAAGTTAACGTTATACGTTGGTATGGGTGGAGAGATTACGACGAAACTTGTTGCAGAGCTTGTGCCAAAATCCGTTGAGCAAAATGTATTCGCTTTGACAGAAAAAGTGGTGAAAAAAGATATTGCAGGTGCAATGCAAATTTTGGATGGATTATTTACGCAGCAGGAAGAGCCGATTAAATTGCTTGCGTTATTAGTGAGTCAATTCCGCTTGTTGTATCAAGTGAAAGAGCTACAGCAACGTGGTTATGGACAAAATCAAATTGCGTCTCATATTGGTGTACATCCGTATCGCGTGAAGTTGGCAATGAATCAAACGAAGTTTTTCTCTTTTGAAGAATTAAAAAAAGTGATTATAGAATTAGCGGAAGCTGATTATAGTATGAAGACGGGAAAGATGGATAAGAAACTTGTGCTCGAGTTTTTCTTAATGCGATTAAATCATATGTGATGACACAAAAAAGTTCATGTACTAAGTACATGAACTTTTTTGTATATAAAAAAACGATCCAAATGGATCGTTTTTTAAACGCCTTACGCGTTTACTTGTTTCGCTAAGCGAGATTTTTGACGAGCTGCAGCGTTTTGGTGGATAAGACCTTTACGAGCTGCTTTGTCAAGTTTTTTAGAAGCAGTTTTGAAAGCTTCTTTAGCATTTTCAAGATCGTTATTAGTAACTAAAGCTTCTACAGTTTTAACAGCAGAACGCATGTCAGACTTGATAGAAGCGTTATGTGCACGACGCTCTTCGCTAAGTTTAGCGCGTTTGATAGCAGATTTGATGTTTGCCATACTTTTCACCTCCCTGGTGCAATCGAATGACTCGATTCTTACATAGAACAAGTGATATTCTATCAAACGGTGAAGAGAATTGCAATAGTATATCCATGAAATTTCACGTAAAGGAAAGAATGACCTTATATAACTTTGGGAAATCTAACGATATTTACTATGAATTACGGAGGAGATACGATGAAAGAACCATTAGATTTAAGTAAATATAGCATTAGAACTGACCTTGCTGTAGAAGCTCATCAAATGTTGCAAGAAAGCCAAGAAGAACAAAAAGGGATACAGGGAGTTATTGTAAAAGAGAGAGAAGAAGAGGGGACTATAATTACAAAAGTAACAATTGATGAAGCTGCCTCTGAAGCGATGGGTAAAAAGCCTGGAAATTATTTAACGCTTGAAGTACAAGGGATACGTCAGCAAGATACAGAACTTCAACAAAAAGTGGAGCGTATTTTTGCAAAAGAATTTTCTTGTTTCTTAGAAGAGGTTGGAGTTACAAAAGAAGCAAGCTGTTTAATTGTAGGTCTTGGGAATTGGAATGTAACACCAGATGCTCTTGGACCGATAGTTGTAGAAAATGTATTAGTAACGAGACATTTGTTTCAATTACAGCCTGAAAGTGTAGAAGAAGGGTTTAGGCCTGTTAGTGCAATTCGGCCGGGGGTAATGGGAATTACAGGGATCGAAACGAGCGATGTTATTTATGGGATTATTGAGAAGACGAACCCGGACTTTGTAATTGCAATTGATGCATTAGCTGCCCGTTCTATTGAACGAGTAAATAGCACGATACAAATTTCTGATACTGGAATCCATCCTGGATCGGGGGTTGGGAATAAACGTAAAGAACTAAGTAAAGACACATTGGGTATCCCTGTTATCGCAATTGGTGTTCCGACTGTGGTCGATGCTGTTTCGATTACAAGTGATACGATTGATTTTATTTTGAAACATTTCGGCCGAGAGATGAAAGAAGGAAATAAACCTTCACGATCTTTGTTACCAGCGGGATTTTCATTTGGAGAAAAGAAAAAATTAACAGAAGAAGATATGCCGGATGAAAAGAGCAGAAATATGTTTTTAGGTGCTGTTGGTACGTTGGAAGAAGAAGAAAAAAGAAGGCTGATTTATGAAGTGCTATCTCCTCTTGGTCATAATTTAATGGTAACCCCAAAAGAAGTAGATACTTTTATTGAGGATATGGCGAATGTAATAGCGAGTGGTTTAAATGCGGCGCTGCATCATCAAATTGATCAAGATAATACGGGAGCATATACACATTGAGGGGAACAGATGATTATCGTTTGAGTCGCTTTACGCTTTTGTGTATATGTAGTGTGGCTTTATGTTTACTTATGATGATAGCAGGAGTGGCACTTGCTAATCATGGTTTGAAAAGTATGAAAGGTTATCAGCAATTGTCATATGAACAAATAGCTCATATGACAGGGACAGAAAGTGCAGGTGCTGAATCAGAAATTTTGGGTAGCTCGTTTTCGGCCTCAGAAAAACAACAACAGTTAGAACGTTTAAGAAGTTTTAATGTTGTAGAAGGAATTGGGATGGCAGTAGCAAGTGTAGCTTATGAAATGACGAAGTTCGGAACGGATATCGTTGTTGGGAAAATAAAAGGAATTTTTAGCTAAGAGTAACATGGGAGGCGGTTGTTTTACTGGTTTGTAAGACAGCCGTTTTAAAATTTGAAAAGGGTTTGTCTCTTATGGTTTATTCGCATAAGATATAGATAGAATGATTTGTATCGTAAGCAGCACGAGTTTTCATTGAATCTTTGTTGCTCTATTGATATAATCAGTGCTAGTGTATATTGGCGAGACTATTAGGAGTTGAGAACATAGATGAATAAAGAAGAAAGAGCAAAAAGACAGTCCAAAATCCGTAATTTCTCTATTATTGCTCATATTGACCACGGAAAATCAACGTTAGCAGACCGTATTTTAGAGAAAACAAACGCGTTAACACAACGTGAAATGAAAGCTCAGTTGCTTGACTCTATGGATTTAGAGCGTGAGCGTGGTATTACAATCAAATTAAACGCAGTACAATTAAACTATAAAGCAAAAGATGGTGAAGAGTATATTCTTCATTTAATTGATACACCAGGACACGTCGACTTTACGTACGAAGTATCTCGTAGTTTAGCGGCTTGTGAAGGCGCGATTCTTGTAGTAGATGCAGCGCAAGGTATTGAAGCGCAAACGTTAGCAAACGTATACTTAGCGCTTGATAATAATTTAGAAATTTTACCAGTTATTAATAAAATCGACTTACCGAGTGCGGATCCAGAACGTGTACGTCAAGAGGTAGAAGATGTAATTGGTTTAGATGCATCAGAAGCGGTACTTGCTTCTGCGAAAGCTGGAATTGGTATTGAAGAAATTTTAGAACAAATTGTTGAAAAAGTACCAGCTCCGGCGGGTGATTCAGAAGAGCCGTTACAATGTATGATTTTCGACTCTTTATATGATCCATACCGCGGTGTAATTGCTTATATCCGTGTTGTAAATGGAACAGTAAAAGTTGGCGATAAAGTACGTATGATGGCAACGGGTAAAGAATTTGAAGTAACAGAAGTAGGTGTATTTACACCGAAAACTACGCAACGTGACGAGTTAACGGTAGGTGATGTAGGTTTCTTAGCAGCATCGATTAAAAATGTTGGTGACACACGCGTTGGTGATACGATTACACATGCGAAACGTCCAGCTGCAGAGCCGTTAGCAGGTTACCGTAAGTTAAACCCGATGGTATTCTGTGGTCTGTATCCAATTGACTCTGCTCGTTATAACGATTTACGTGATGCATTAGAAAAATTAGAGTTAAACGATTCTGCCCTTGAGTTTGAACCAGAAACATCTCAAGCGCTAGGATTTGGTTTCCGTTGTGGTTTCTTAGGACTTCTTCACATGGAAATCATTCAAGAACGTATTGAACGTGAATTTAAGATTGACTTAATTACAACAGCGCCAAGCGTTATTTATAAAGTTTATTTAACTAACGGTGAAGATGTTATTGTTGATAACCCATCTAATATGCCAGATCCACAGTCTATCGATCGTGTAGAAGAGCCGTTTGTGAAGGCTTCAATTATGGTTCCGAATGACTATGTTGGAGCTGTAATGGAGATTTGCCAAGGTAAACGTGGAACGTTTATTGATATGCAATATTTAGATGAAACGCGTGTTACATTAACATATGAAATCCCGTTATCAGAAATCGTATATGACTTCTTTGATCAATTGAAATCAAATACGAAAGGGTATGCATCATTTGACTACGAGTTAATTGGCTATAAACCATCTAAACTTGTGAAAATGGATATTCTTTTAAATAATGAACAAGTGGATGCTTTATCATTTATCGTACACCGTGATTCAGCGTATGACCGTGGTAAAGTAATCGTAGAGAAATTAAAAGAATTAATTCCGAGACAACAGTTCGAAGTGCCAATTCAGGCGACTATCGGAAATAAAGTTGTAGCACGTTCTACAATTAAAGCGATGCGTAAAAACGTACTTGCAAAATGTTACGGCGGTGACATTTCTCGTAAGCGTAAACTTCTTGATAAGCAAAAAGAAGGTAAAAAACGTATGAAGTCTGTTGGCTCTGTAGAAGTACCGCAAGAGGCATTCATGGCTGTACTGAAAATGGATGACAACTAATATTTGAAATAAAAAAGAAGTCGTTTTGTACTGACCCCTGTCAAGTAGACAGTAATTAAAACGCATAGTTAAGAAGCCTGAGTTCGATATTCGTATGGACTCAGGTTCTTTAATTTTTTCTGAAAACGATGGTG
>NZ_JAKUFX010000187.1:0-8731 GCF_022663635.1 Bacillus cereus group sp. BfR-BA-01356
TCTAGCTCTTTTGCTTCCGCAATTACTTCCACTTCTTCTAGCTCTTTTGCTTCCGCAATTACTTCCACTTCTTCTAGCTCTTTTGCTTCCGCAATTACTTCCACTTCTTCTAGCTCTTTTGCTTCCGCAATTACTTCCACTTCTTCTAGCTCTTTTGCTTCCGCAATTACTTCCACTTCTTCTAGCTCTTTTGCTTCCGCAATTACTTCCACTTCTTCTAGCTCTTTTGCTTCCGCAATTACTTCCACTTCTTCTGGTATTTCCACAATGATTGTTTCTTCAAGTTTTTCTTCTGCTTTGACAATCACTGATTCTTCTGGAGCTTGCTTTTCTACTTCAATAGTAGGTTGTTTTATTTCTGTGTTACGTTTAATTTCTTCTGATAATATTGTATCCTCGTGCTCTACTTTAGAAGCTACTAATTCTTCTTGTAGATTGTTTTCGTTTAACACCACTACATCTTTTTCTGGCTTAGCACTTTCCATCTGCTCAGCTACTGTTTTATGAAGTAATTCATCCGCTGAAACTTCCTGCGGTGTACTCATTTCTTGAATCACTTCTTTTTCTTCTACTAAAGGCACTTGGCGTTCGATTTCATAACCGTTTTTCTCTAGCCATTGATCAACTACTGACTTTTCTTCCTTTTTATTCTCTTCATATTGTTGCTCTCCTTGCTGGTTAGCAGCTCTATGACTAGAAGAAGTTGGTGCTTGTCCTTCTGAGAAATCAGATAATTTATATCCTTTTTTCTCTAACCATGCATCAACGACTGATTTACCCTCTACAGATATTTCAAGGTCTTCTCTTTCCTTTACTTCCTCCTGCTTTTCTTCCTTTTTCTCTACTGAAGGACGATTATATCCATAAATTGGCGAAATCATTTCTGTTGGACGAAATGGTCTACGGTTACTCTCTTGCGAAGGTGCAGATGCCTTTTTAACGACAGACTCCCGCACCGGTTCATATTGCACTTCCGGCTCTTCATATGTAGAAACTACCTTTTCCACATACGGTCGTCTGCTTCTTTCCACCTTTATTCCTCTTTGGGCAGTAGGTTCTTCATATGTTACTCCTTGAACAGGTTGTTCTTCGAAGCGATTTACTTCGCTTTCATCCTCTTCATCGAACCCATTATCCGGTACTAAAGGAAAACGGCATTTACCTGCATTCCTACTTGCCATTTGTGCTTCTCTTGCTTCAGTGTAGTGGTTTACACGAGGAATTTT
The DNA here is from genome assembly GCF_022663635.1 of Bacillus cereus group sp. BfR-BA-01356. Taxonomy (NCBI): domain Bacteria; kingdom Bacillati; phylum Bacillota; class Bacilli; order Caryophanales; family Bacillaceae; genus Bacillus; species Bacillus cereus group sp. BfR-BA-01356. Next base: position 1,227 of record NZ_JAKUFX010000187.1, read on the forward strand.
CGGCTGACTTTCAATTTGCTTTGGTACTTCTTTATTCATCGCTGTTTGTTCTTCCTCTTTGTTAAACAGCTTTTTCATCCAATCTAACATGCTTACCACTCTTTCTACTAAATAGTAACATCCTTTATTGTATCAGCATTCGGCAAAAAGTGCAGGTAAAATTAAGCATGTCATATTTATCCACAATATTCTAATTTACGAGTGTTTCATATGGAAAAACGCAGCCTTTCATGTAAGACTGCGCTTAAGCTTTACTCTTCCGATATGCATCTATACTACCCGTTACACTTTGCAATAAAGAATTTACATACTGCGGGTCAGATAATTTTTTATCTTCTTCATGGTTTGACATAAACCCAAGTTCTAATAACACACCAGGAACCTTTGCCCAATTAAATCCAGAAAGATCATCCCGAAATTTAATTCCATTTACTTTCACTTGCTGGTTCTCCCTCATTTTATTTACAATCATTTGAGAGATTTGAAGACTTTCCGCATAAATCTCTTTCGTATACGGACTTCCTTCTGCCGGCGTCAATACAGCAAATCCACTTTCGTTTGGATTTTCAGAACCATCTGCATGAAGACGTAAAAATAAATTCGCCTTATGATTATTTGCGAATGTCGCCCGTTCTTTATTACTTATATCAACGTCTTGTGATGTTCTCGTCATTAATACTTGTATCCCTTTTGCTTCAAGCTTTTCTTTTAATAAAAAAGCCATTTCTAATACAAGTACAGCCTCTCTCTTTTTCGTCACAACACCTGTTGTACCGTCTGTCACTTTATATTTTTGCGTTGTTGCCCCTGGTCCAATTGGCTCTAAATTTAAATTCGCTTTTTGTTGATGCCCTGGATCAATAACGACGAGAAACTTCTCTTGTTTTTCATTACTCCCTACTTTTTGTTCATTATTTTGCACTGGTTGCTCAGTTGGCTGTACTGGCGTAGTTTCTTCTTTCTTTTCCTCAGATGATACTTCCTCTTGCTTATGTTCTACTTGCTCATTCGTTTGAATTGCTTGCAATTCTTCATTTTTTTCTTGTTCTTGCTGTTTTTCTACCGGTGCGTCTTCTTTGGTATCTTTGTTTTTCTCTTGTATAGAAGATGTAGTTTCTTTTTTCGGCTGCTCTTGTGAACAACCGGCCATATATATTCCAATGAATGCAATCATGCTCATTATTTTTATATACTTCATACTTCTCTCCCATCACTTTGCACCGGATTCAAAGTTTTTCTTATAATTGCCCTATAATCTCATCCATATTTCCAATATAAACTGGCTGCCATTTTTCTGTACCACGTTCTGCAATATAAACCGGATAAGCGTCATCATCTATATTTACGAAAACTGGATCGCCCATATCCGTTTCATATCCAATTGTAATCCATCCTTCTTGCCACTTTCCGTTTTCTTCACTTATTAATGAATTTTTATGTTTATCGTATCGGTAACCGATTTGTCCTTTTTCTAATTCACTTTCACTAAACACATATATTTCATAAGTACCTAGCTCAATATCTTGCTGTTTTGAAGTTTCAATTCGTTTTAGAAGTTCTGCGATTTTTATTTGTTGTTTCATACGTCTATCCCCTTCTATTTTTCTAAATTTTAACTAGTTTGTTTATAAAATACAATATAGATTTTAAGAAAAAAGGTGACATCCTTATCATATTAACGATTTTTTAAATATATCTATCACAACTCTACATATATCAACGATTTTTCAAATATATCTATCGTAACTCTACATATATCAACGATTCGACACGGAATATCGACTTACCAACAAAAAATGACAAAACAAAAAGAGAGACTGTCCAAAAGGACAACCTCTCTCTTCTTATATCAATTAAAATTTAAACTCTTGTCCAACTTCAAAGCTATCTTCTAATACAAGAATACCTTTTTCTTGTGGAGCATCTGGAAGCTCTAATTCACGTGCAGAGCAGATCATTCCAGAAGAAGGAACACCGCGAAGTTCTGCTGGTTTAATTAACATACCACTTGGCATTACAGCACCAATTTTTGCAACGACAACTTTTTGTCCTGCATCAACGTTTGGTGCACCACATACTATTTGTAATGTTTCTGTACCGATTTCTACTTTACAGATGTTTAGCTTGTCAGCATTTGGATGCTTTTCTTTTTCAGCTACATAGCCTACAACAAATTTCGGAGAAAGATCTGCTTCTACTGTTTCTTCAAAGCCATTCTTCGCTAAAATTCCGTTGATTTTCTCTACAAGCTCTTTCGTTAATGTAAGGTTGCCTGTTTCTTTTACTTCTAAGTAAGAAGATGCATTAAAGATGTTGAATCCTGCTGTTACATTGCTTTCACGATCGTATACGCGTGCAACATCTCCTTTGCGATCAAAAGTACGGTTCTCTAAAGTAATATCTTGTAAGGCAACAATTAAAGTGTCACCAATTCCTTCAAGGTTGTAAAAAACGTTCACTTCGTTCATCCTTTCTCTTTTCCATCTGTCTTCTTCCGATTTTTCGCTAAAATAAAGATTGGTTCAAATTCTCCATCTTCATATACGAATGAAAGTGATGTAATCGGAACATGCCCTTCGGCAAAAAATTTCATTGTCATTTGTGCAATAATATCATAACCGATTTCGTTGACGATATCAGCAATAATTAATACATCTTGGTGAGGAACAGCAACAACCATGTCACCAGAAATCTTTTCACGCATCGATTGTAGTAACGATTCGTTTAAAATACGAGTCGCGTCATACCCATCATTTGTGTTTAAAAAGTAGAATGTATTACCCGCTACTGTGTCTTGTTTAAATTCATAACCTAATGAGCGTGCGTTGAATAATGCCATTTCACGCACTTGCTGTTCTGTAAGTTCTAATTTTTGTAATAGACGCTCATCAATTAGTCGATACGTTTTATTCGAATCTAGCGCGTAGTAAATACGTGTTTCCGCCGTATGATCCGTCATAATAAACGGATTTCCTTCTTCTGCTTGTTTCGGGAAAGAAGTAGAGCGAATAACAGGTAAAATTTTCGCTCCGCTATTTTCTTCTTTATGCATCGCAATTAGCGCTTCTTGTACGTAATAAGCAACTTCTTCAATTGCCTTTTCCTTGTTCACTTCCCATTTTGCCACAACTCCTGGAAGCGATACGTTAATACCTTTTTTGGAGTCTTTTTGTTCAATACGTAAAACTTCTTTCTCACTATCATACTGAAAGTCCCATTCTGGGCGAGATAATTTCTTTATTAACTCATCTTTCATCTTTTTACTTGTCATCTTCATCTCTTTTTTCCTCCCTTCCAAAAAAATAACCCCCCCCGCGAAGGTAGAGGTTGTTTTACAATTCAATTGGCAAATTGCCTTATTTTAAACCTTCAATGAACTCTTCGATTTGTTCTTGTGTTTTACGATCTTTGTTTACATAGCGACCAGTTTCTTCACCTTTATTGTACGCTACAAAGCTCGGAATGCCAAATACGTCTAATTTTACACATAGATCAATAAACTCATCACGATCTACATAGTAAAATGAGAAATCACTATATTTCTCTTCTACTTCTGGCATAAATGGATCTACAAAGCGGCAGTCTGGGCACCATTCTGCTGAGAACATAAAGACTACATTCTCTTCATTTTTTAACTGTTGGAATTGCTCCATGCTTTCTAATGACTTCATCTATATTTCCTCCTCTAACGGGTGCATTTTTCATGTTATAATCTTTCTTTTATACTACCATACATCGCGCACGGTGCAAGGTTTATGCTTGCTTTTTGTCATACTTATATTGCCCAACTAACAACTTAACAACGTGTACAAATAATTCCGTGCGGTCGACATAATCATCTGTAAAAATACCGATAGCACCTTCGTGACTACGAATATCTTTTCGCTGCACAAACTCTTCCATCACTTCGCTTAATTCCTTACCATCTTCAAGAGGTGCTAAAAAATCGTCTGGTAACGTAATACGCGCTCCTCCGGCCACAAATACTTTCCCATCCATTGTTGCTAGCGCGCCCCAGTTACACATAAATAAACCGTGCTCCGTTTTCATTACGCCGCCTTCTAGCCCAATACCAATTGGAGCTTCTCCTTCCTCTAGTGCTCGCTTCGCTCTATTAATCGCTCCTTGCATCGTCTCTTCATCTGAGAAAGGCTGAGCTGATACTCCTGACGGAACAGAAAGAGATGTAATTTCAGCATCTTTCCAAACCTTCTCCACAGCGCCAACCTTCGTTTTATTCTTTGATCCTACTACTACTTTCATTTCGTTCACCTCTATAAAAATTCATCATTCTATTCTAATATCCCTATCAGATACGAATTAAGCATCAACCACTACCACATATCACCAAGTCATCTATTCAGCCTAAAAAAGAAGGTTTTTTCTAGCAACATTACCGTCTTCAAAAACAAAAACAGCCTTCCTCTCACTTCCTACTTGGGGTCTTCATACATCATTCGAACACCAATTAAGCACTGATCACTCCCACTCATGGATGGGTCATCTATTCAAGCTAAAAAAAGAAGGTTTTTTCTAACAACATTACCGTCTTCAAAAACAAAAACAGCCTTCCTCTCACTTCCTACTTGGAGTCTTCATACATCATTCGAACACCAATTAAGCACTGACCGCTCCCACTCATCGCTGGGTCATCTATTCAATCTAAAAAAGAAGGTTTTTTCTAACAACATTACCGTCTTCAAAAACAAAAACAGCCTTCCTCGCTTTTCCTATCCAGGGTCTTAATACACCATTCGAGCACCAATTAGGCACTGACCATTCCCACTCATGGATGGGTCATCTATTCAAGCTAAAAAAAGAAAGGCTCTTCAGCCCTTCTTCCTCTCTACGCGTTATTCTTAATTGTCTCTAACGTCGTTTTATCTGTTGTTCTTACAAGCTTCGTAATTAATTCTTTCGCCGCTGCATAATCATCAACATGTAAAATTGAAGCATGTGTATGAACGTAGCGCGCACAAACACCAATTACTGCTGATGGGATACCAGAGTTACTTGTATGTACACGGCCCGCATCTGTACCACCTTGTGAAATAAAGTATTGGTACGGAATGTTGTTTGTTTCTGCTGTATCTAAAATGAATTCGCGTATTCCTCTATGTGTTACCATCGTGCGATCGTAAATACGAAGAAGAGCACCTTTTCCTAATTGACCGAACTGTGTTTTGTCACCAGATGCATCGTTTGCTGGACTTGCATCAAGCGCATAGAAAATATCTGGTTGAATCATATTTGCAGCTGTTTGCGCTCCGCGGAGCCCTACTTCTTCTTGTACAGTAGCACCAGAATATAATGTATTTGGTAATGTTTCATCTTTTAATTCTTTTAATAATTCGATTGCAAGACCACATCCGTAACGGTTGTCCCAAGCTTTCGCCATAATTTTCTTCTCATTTGCCATCGGTGTAAACGGGCAGATTGGCACGATTTGTTGTCCTGGTTTTACACCAATCTCAATCGCATCTTCATAGCTATCTGCACCTATATCAATTAACATATTTTTTATATCCATCGGTTTTGCACGTTGCGCGTCACTTAATAAATGAGGAGGAATAGAACCAACAACCCCAATAACAGGACCATTCTTCGTCATAACTTGTACACGCTGTGCTAATAAAACTTGGCTCCACCAGCCGCCTAACGTTTGAAAACGAAGCATTCCGTTTTTCGTAATTTGCGTAACCATGAAACCTACTTCATCCATATGACCTGCTACAAGAACACGCGGGCCAGTTTCGTCCCCTTTTTTCAGACCAAATACGCTACCTAAACCGTCTTGTACAATTTCATCCGCATATTTGCTTAATTCTTGTTTCATAAAACGGCGTACATCATGTTCAAAACCTGATGCACCTTGTAATTCTGTTAACGTACGAAATAATTGTAATGTCTCTTTATTCACGAAGTCCCCTTCTTTCAAACCTTAGTAGAATACCTCTTTTATTGTAACGAAATTTTCGAAATGTTTCTAGTTTCTTCTTTTTTAGCTGTATTTGCTTTATAATTATTATCGGTACACTATTTTTATTTTATAGAATTGAGGTGAATATATGAGCTGGAAAGGTTTAGTAGCAGGTCTTGGCGTTGGGTTCGCAGCTGGTTATCTCGTTGCAAACAAAGTACAAGAACAATCCCATATTTCTTCAGAAAAAGCATTGAAAATGGTGAAACAAGCATTAAGTCATAAAGGTGAAATTACTGGCTCTTGGGTACATATGGTTCCAGAGACATTTGAAAAATATGATGTCGCATATGAAGTTTATCGCGGCGGTCTTACAACAATGTTAAATGATATACAAGAACGATTTGAATTTTTAGTTGATGCTAAAACAGGTACTGTTTTAGAGGTTATAGCAGCATAAAAAGGAGGGTTCCCATTAGGTGAACCTCTTATTTTTTAATTGTGGGTATTGATTAAAATTATATCAGCGATTTCCCAATTATATCGATTTATCAACAAAACCCGACAATAAAAAAGAGGCTGCTCCAATAAATATGATGGAACAACCTCCTATTTTTATGCTTCTATACTCGTTTTCCGTTCTATTTTTTCTACGATATGCCCTTCCTCATTCCACTTCACAGCGCGATAATATGCATCATGGTAAAACGTAAACCATGCCTCTTTTTCAGCACCATACTTCATCCACTTTTGCTTATTTTCAATCGAGGTCATCGGATAATCATCGTATGCCATTACCCATAATACATTTTGATGCGCATGCGTCGGTAAGAGATCCGCTAAGTGTAGCATCGTTTCCCCTTGACTCTCCAAAGCGATAACTGCATGTCCATCACTATGACCACCCGTACGCGCCATCTTGATTTCATCTGTAATTTCTATTTCTTGCTGGAACGTAACAACTTGATCTACAATTGGCTCCCAATTTTCCTTCCAATATGTATTACGTGATCTAATGTTTGGATTCCTCATTTCATTCCATTCTGTTTCACTTACGTAAACTTTCGCATTTGGAAATGACGGTACAAGGTGATCATCTTCCCATTTTGTTAGACCAGATGCATGATCAAAATGAAGATGTGTCATCAAGACGTAGTCGATATCTTCAGGCTTTAATCCTAATTTTTCTAATGATTCATAAACCGATGATTCTTCTGTTACACCTTGATTTCGTTTCATCTTCTCATTCAACTTACCGTTTCCTATCCCGGAATCAATGAGCATATTTCCATCTTTTGTTTGCAAAAGTAACGGATCTGTTCGTAAATAAATATGATTTGTATCATTATGTTTATATTTACGTGACCAAAGTACTTTCGGCACGACTCCAAACATTGCTCCTCCATCTAAATGTGTATTCCCGCCTTTTAACCACTTTACTTTTATATCTCCAATTTGTAACTGTTCCATTACACATCCCCCTCGTATATTAATATTTAAGCCCTATCTCAGGCTTAGTTTTACTCTCTAATAAGAGTCCAGTAATAAAGAAAATACTTGGACGTCTCAAGATATTTCTAGATAA
>NZ_JAKUFX010000188.1:0-8686 GCF_022663635.1 Bacillus cereus group sp. BfR-BA-01356
ATTTTACATAAAATACTGGTCTAGTTTCGTGATGTCTTTTTTAAGCAATTTGTCCTTTGATAACTTCAAAAGATATTATTTTTCAGTTGACATACTACCGCAGGTCTTTATGATAGAACCTTTATTTAGCTGCTTTATTACATACTTTTATTTAAATGTTCAATCTCATCTTGCAACTTTTTAAATTGCTCAAAATGCATGGTAATAGATTGGCTACTACCATAATCAACATTTTGTTTCACTAATATAACACCCGTATCATGAAAAAGCGCTTCAAGTTCTTTCCTAATAGACACTTTCGCAATATGAGCTGTTTTAATTGCAGATAAAATTGCAATTTCATTAAACTTTAATTTTATTTCATTTGGACAAAATGCGTCTTCAACTAATATAACTTCATTACTATAAATTAGTGCAACAAGATTACTTGATTTGGCATCTGTTAAATCAACTTTTTTCATAATATCTTTCATTACATTTTGCCTCCTTTATTTTCATATATATCGATTATACAAATTTTTTAAAAAAATTACTCAACTTTATTATATTAATTTTAACACACTTTTATTGAAATCCATGCTCCAAACGTTTTACTATTCCACAATTTTTATTATATGAACCATCTGGACTATAACTCCATATAGTAATGTTAACAACTTATTATAAAGCAGGTGAAAATTATGCCATCAGTTGTAGGAAATTTAGTTGTACAAAATAGTAATGGATCATTTAACTTAGGTGATTTCTACAACGTTTCTCCGAAAGAAAATACGAAAGCTTATAATGGTTCCGGCGCATCAAACGTTGGTTTTGTTGTTAATACTTTTAGCGGTGTTAGCGCGACTAATACATTTGATTCTGACCTTGCAGATCAAAACCAAGTGGGTACAGCCTAATCTTATGTTCAACTTTTTGTATAGAAAATTTTAATTTGTCTATACTATAATCAGGCTGTTTGACAGCTCTTATCGATTTTGGAGTACCCTATCTTTTTCTCCCTTTCCCTGGGGCTCAGCAGCTAGCACAAAGCTAGCTGCTTTTTCTTATATTATTTGTCTCATAAATCAGAAATAAAAAAAGCTGCCATTTAAATATTCAGCTTCTTTTACATTATTTCAATAATATCCATAGCGTTAAATACGTAAGTTTTATAAAAGGCGTCTGTACAAATTACAATTTGTTTTACCGGATTGATATGTACAACAGTCATGTAGCTTGTTAATATGTAACCATCTTCAAAATATGTTACCAATATTTCTTTCTCAGACAGTAATGACGTTAATAATTTATCAGAAATCCTCTCTTTTGCTTCATTTGTTAAAAGCGGTTTTTGTACTTTTAATTTCTCTCCAATAATCTTTCTCATATTTAAAAGTTGTTCGGACATTACTGTAAACGGAACCCACTCTCTTTCTTCTTTTTGTATCTTTACATCGTTCATTTTTTATCTCCTTGATCATTTATACATTTGTTTATTCATGCTATCCCTTAGTTATTTTTAATACTTACTAAACTCGAATTTACTTCTAAACTATAATTAGGTTACCTCTCAAAAGAACATTCGTTCTTATTATACACGAACTTACGTTCCTTTGAGAAGAGCTATACTTATTATTTCTTAACAAAAAACATAATTTTATTTATCTCCATATTTTTTCCTTTATCAAATAAACTTTTCATTTCTTATATAAAATGCATATAAAAACTAAAAGGCGACTTCACACAAAGTGAAATCGCCTTTTTCTAAAAAATATTCAAAGCTTATTTTTCTATCCTAACTAATGTTCTTTCTGGAATACATAATTCATCTATATTAAAATGATTTATTTTTAAGTTCAATTCCCCTACTCGTTCCTTATCTTCATCACCAACCCAACAACTAAATAATTCGAAATAGTCTCCATCTTCCAAATAACTTTCCATAATCTTGCATAAAGTTAAAAGTTTTTCTTTCGCTTCTTTTTTTTCCTTTACATTTTGCCACTCGACAAGTTCAATTCCCCAATTAGTTGAAACCTCATATGTGTAATTTGTTTGGAATTGATAATCTTGTACAATTTCAAGCATACTTTCATCTGAAAAACACGGTCCAAAAACAATTACATCATTAGAATCTGGATCCGTTAACGGAATTTCTACATTACAGCCTGTGTAACTTGCTAAACTCATTTTATACTCCTTCAATATTCGTATAAAAAATACTTCATAGTATATTTATTTACTCAAATATAAAATCCCTGCCTAAACGAAAAAGTTTTAAATTTTTATCGTTTATTAACCATCTATAACTGAAAACATATACTATGATGAACGAACTCACAAAGCATAAGAAAAGAGAGCATTTACAACACTCTCTTTTCTTACATACTCTATGGAACTTTACAAAACTGAATCAGTGATTTTTATTATTATATTTTATTACATATACTTAGGTTGTACTATTATATGTAACTCTCTCTCTGTATCCGCTTTTTTCGGATGACGAAAATAATTAAGTTCGTACTTTAACACTTTATACTCAACCATCCCAATTTTAATCCCTTTCGTTTCTTTTAATATAACTAATAAATCACTTATATTTTCATCATATGACTCAAAAATTTTCGCTCCGCCCTCTCCTTGAAAGATTACTTTCATATATTCTCCCCACCTTAATTTATTGATGTGGTAAATGATGCGTTTAAAACGATTCATTCTTTATCCTAAAATTTTCACAACAAAAAGAACATCCTTTCCAATCGAATGCTCAGCTTTTTACTAATTATCCATGTTAAATATTTATTCAAAAACATTATATGTATTATTTTTTAAATTATGTTCGATATTCATTATTAAAGAGTAAATATATGTAATAAACTTGCATAATGAAAACCGTAAAATATCCACTTTCGTTGAAATAATTATAAACCATAATTTCCCATTGTAATTCTTAATATTTAAATGTAATATTGTATTGTCTTACTATCTATTTATAACTCACACACTAATTAGAAAAGGGAACTCTATATGAGTTCCCTTTTCTAATTATGATTACAGTCATTATTTCTTTTCTAGAAATTTAAATGTATCTTTAAATTCTTTATTATTCACTTTAATATCAGCATCTTTCAATAAATCATTGACTACTTGTTGTTTCCATTTACCTGTCGTATCTTGTAGTCTTTGTTGTTCTATATCTTTACGAATTTTATCCTTTACTTCATCAAATGGCTTCAATTCTTTTTTATCCGTCACTTTAATAATATGGTAACCGTAAGTTGTTTTAACCGGATCACTTACTTGGCCTGCATCTAATTTATACGCAGCTTCCTCAAATTCTTTCACTGTTTGCCCAGGAGCAAAACCAGATATTTCCCCGCCCTGTTCCTTTGAACCAGTATCCTCTGAATACTGTTTTGCTAAGGCAGCAAAATCTTCACCATTATTTACTTTCTCCTTTATTTCTTTAGCCGTTTTTTCATCTTTCACTAAAATGTGACTTACTTTCATTTCTGGTTTATAGTTATTTTTCACATCTTTATCTGTAACTGTTGCTTTAATCGCTTTCTCAAATGCAATTTCTGGCTTCATTTTTTCTTTTAATTCATCTTCGTTTTTCAATCCAAGTTGTTCTAAAGTCGATTTAAAGTTCTCACCCATTTTATCTTTTGCTTCTTCTACTTTCTTTTTTGCTTCCTCATCTGAAACTTTATATTTATCTAACAATGCCTTACTTAACATCATTTGATATAAAGTACTTTCTCCATATTGTTGTCGTAATTCTTTACTTAATTCTTTCTCTGTAACATTCCCTACTTTTGATGTTACTACGTTGTCTGAGGAACCACATGCAGATAATGCTAGCATCACGCATGAAATAATTGTTCCAATAAATATTTTTTTCTTTTTCAATTCAAATACCTCACTTTTATCATTATGCAAATTAACTATACACAGTCATTGTGAAAACAGTGTGTTTTCTACATGTAATTCATTTCATATGAGTAGACTATGTATCATGTATTTTCATTTTTAAACGTAAAGAGTCTTCTTACTATTATGTATAGTAAGAAGACTCTTTACATACTCCTTAAAAACAATACTGCCGCTATAGTTACTTAATAATTACATGTTTTTCAGGTATCCAACTATTCTGCCCGATATCTACCGCATTTCCCACTCTACCCCACACTCGAAAAGATGTCGATCCATCTATATTCCCTTTATAATTCATACATTCAGGCTCTTCATAATAATTTACTCCGTAACCGACAGGATATTTCGAAGTTGCATAAAACCATTTCACATTAAAATGTTTTAAATATGCCCACTGCTTATCGTTCTCTAAACAAATCATATCTTGCTCACCGCCTCCCCAATAACCTGTTAAGATTAAATATGGAATTTTCTGAGTGAGTGCACCTGTAAATTGAGGGGTCATGGGAGTTTCATATAAATTTATTCCGTATCCATCAGGATATTTCGAAACTGCAATACCAATGCCATTCGGTTGCTGTGTATACACTATGTTAGATTGATTTGCTTTGTTGGAATCTATAAACCAAGAAAGTGACTTATTTCCTACTAATCGATTCAGATCACATTTCCCAATCCCAGGAACATTCCCTGAATCCGTATATTGCCACATATCGCATGGATATGCTGGCTTATTCCCTCCATAACGAGGGATCCATACAAAATCAGCTTCAATATTACATGCTCCAAATGATAAATACGTGTGATGCCCTACGTATAATCCTACTTTTTCCGCACCTAAACGGCGTAATTCATCAATAAATGCCTGTATCCCGCCTTGCATATCTGCCATCGTTTGAACTTCTACGTCCGCCACCCAAAACTTAGCTGATTGATCACCACGATTCCAAAAATCTTGTGCCTCTTTCTTTGCATCAGCAATAGATATAAAACGGCAAAAAGCATAATTACCGAATGGGATACTATGCTTTTTCATTTCACTAACATAATTTTGATACATAAAATCCACCGTATTAGAGCCATCTTGAACTCTAGCAATCACTAAATCTAGCTGAGATGCTGCAATATCCCAATTAATAGTTCCATTCCATTTTGAAATATCTACAATATACCCCATACATTCCAGCTCCTTTTGAATGTCTTATTCATAGCTTGTTTTATTGTAAGCCTCCTCTCTCTAAAACTAGCTATCTATAATATAAATAAAAAGAATCTTTACTGTTTTTCAAAATATATTCTCTTTCAGAAATATTTCTATCAACTTTAACATGTATGCCACATAAAACATTCGAAATATACCCTACTATTCATTTATTATGTAATCTCGTCCTATCAATCATTTTTACAGATATTAAAAAAAATCTCCTGTATTATTAAATTATAACTTTCAGTATCGATTTCCTTTCAACTAAAAAATTTCATCCCTCATTTTCTATATATTCTTAAGTCAAAATTACTACCTCTACATGAAATTTGAGATTTAGAAAAATTTTAATTAATTGAAGTTTACTCCTATTAAATTGCAATTTTCCAACCTGAACACTATTGGTGCATAAAAAAGACATTTTCTATTACTGAAAATGTCTTTTTACAGTTTAATAAAACAACTTTGGTGCTAAATCTGTATTTTGTAATTGTGAGTTTTCACTGCTCATAACACAACTTGTGGAAAATAGAATTGGGATACCACAAACCTCATCATTCATTACATCACGAAACACATTGGCCGCAACACCTGTAAACGTTTGACATAAGTTAGAAATATCGTCATTGAAAAACTGAATGACTTCCGCAGCGAAAACCGGAAAAACAACATTCGGTCCGCCAGGGAACTGAGGCTGTACCACAACTTGTTCAAAATAAGGATTATTTTCTAGTGCTACTTGAAATAAATGAGCTATTTCAAATGCATCTAGTGGACAAGGAAATGGATTTACAATTTCATTCTCATTATTCGTTACAATAACTGTCACACTTACATTCCCAAATTGTACAAAAGATTTTAAAAGCGTTGCTAATGCTCTCGCTTTTTCGTTGCTTAACGCATGCACTAAAATAATATAATTACCACCAACAGGAATAAGCGGCCCAACTGTAACAGTTGGATCAGCACCTATTGAATTTTTTAATTCATTAAAATATGTGATCCACGGTGGCGAAAGCTGAGCTTGTACATTTTCTTCCACTATTTTATACTACCCCCTTACACCATTCTTACTAACATAATATGTAACAAACAAAAAAATGCATTAGTTATATTAACCATTTGCGTATTTATTGATTATATTAATTAAACATTTTATTTTCCATTCTCAATTTCCCCTTTACATCTTTAAGCACTTTTACTACTATAAAATTCTTTATTATAAGCAAATCCACTGAAATTTCATATTATACTAATACGACTCTATATCCATTAAATTATAATACTCAATATTAGGAGCTGATTTCATGGAAAAAAAACCTATCGTGTTCAAAATCCCACCAAATTCAAAGCTAAAAATTACATTTTTCGGTCCTTGTAACGAAGTAATTACAAATGTGTCTATAATTAATCAACTATGCACCCCTAAATGTCAAACTATCACGCAATACCCAGACTTTAAGAAATATGTAACGGAAGTACGATCGCTATCCCGTTGTTAGTCCGCATAATGCACGATTTTCACAACTTTATTACCTAAAATAACCGAGAAAGAAAATAACTGCATTCCTAGACTAAAATTACTCATGTTATGATATTCCATTGATAATTCATTGATTTTTTACACGTTTTTATGAAAAGAACATATATTATCGTATGGAGATTATCCACTCATAAAACCTATCTTTCTTTGGAGCGTACTTTTTATGTATGCTCTTTTTTTATGTAACCGTCCCCCTTCTAAATTGACCAACAATATATTAAAATTCTTTATATACTCAAGGAGGTCAAATATGTTCAAGTTGCATCCAATACTACTCATCTTAGGATTGATTTTGTTTTTATATAGTGTAATCGCCTTTATGCTATTCTTTTCAGTGTATTAGCATTCCCTACACAAATCTATGTTCAATATATAATTTCTATATGGTAAAGAAAAAACATAATGATACGATCTTTTATGTATTCCGTCTTTCTTGTTCTATAAGAAAACTAGTAAACTTACTAACAATGCGTTTTTACAAGCATGTTACTTATTATTCTGTTTATTATCTGAAGAAGGTTGAAGCCCCTACAAATTAAACTACGCTTTACCTATTTACTTATATATTTTAGAAAAACAATAATAATCCCCCACCATTTGGTAAGGGGATTAACTAAACCTACTAAAAAACATTTAATAATCAGTTTTATTTAGTTGGAGAAGGAAATCTTGCCGCTTCAAAGTGAACCGTATTTACACCATTAACATTTTGTACAATTACGCCAGCAATACTACTTTCTGCAAAAACTTCAACTAAATCTCCTGCTTCTAATTGAAGAATAGTAGTTACGGAAACATCATTATTAAAAAATACTCCTGTTCCAAAGAAATCATTATCTATCGCTATTGCCGGATTGCCATTTACACGAATTTCTACTCTAGCTCTGTAATTTACATTAAAATCATTTGGAGAAAATGTTATATTTCCTAATACACTATATACCCCTCTAGTTTTCGGAGTAAAAATCGACGTTACTGGATTATATTCATTCGCTAGATCAAATTGTTCATTTTGAAATAATACTTTAACAGGAGTATTTGCTAGAACAGGTTGATTAACTGTATTCACAGCTCTAAATGCCGATGCCCTTACAAGCTCCTCTTTCTTATCATCACAACACTTCACCTTTACATACTTCCTATCACATTTACTACTTTTCCTATAACAATCATGACTTTCCTTTTTGTAATCTTTACAATACTTACAGTAATAATAAGACATAGTTAGTCCCCCTTTACACTTATTTTTACATAGTATGCTATATAGATTAGAATAGCTTGGACGACCTGTTACTATTTTTAATAGATTAAAAAACCCTCACCATTTCGGTGAGGGTTTACCTTTAAGCTTCTACAAACTCATTGTTTAATGACTTTATTTAATTGGAGAAGGAAATCTTGCTGCTTCAAAATGTGCACCATCTTCTAAAGGACTTAAAACTCCATCTATACTACTTTGTGCATAAATCTCAACTTCATCCCCTACATTCAATTGAACAATCGTCGAAACACTTACGACATTTCCAAAACTTATTGGACCAAAAAAGTCATTATCTATAGCTATCGCTGCGTTTCCATTCACACGAATTTCTACACGCGCTCTATAATTTAAAGTTGAATCGTTTGGAAAGAAACCAATCGTTCCAATAATAGAATATACACCTTTAGTCTTCGGCATAAAAATAGATGTTGCTGGATTATACTCATTCGCTAAATCAAATTGTTCATTTTGAAATAACACTTTCACAAAAGTATTAGCAGGAACATTTTGATTCACAGTATTTCTAGCTCTAAATGCCGATGCTCTAACAAGATTGTCCTTGTTATCATGACACTTACTAGTGTTCTTACAACAATCATGATGCTTATTTTTATACTCCTTACAATACTTACAGTAGTAATAACAAGACATACTAATTCCCCTCGTATATTAATATTTAAGCCCTATCTCAGGCTTAGTTTTACTCTCTAATAAGAGTCCAGTAATAAAGAAAATACTTGGACGTCTCAAGATATTTCTAGAT
>NZ_JAKUFX010000189.1:0-8373 GCF_022663635.1 Bacillus cereus group sp. BfR-BA-01356
TATCTAGAAATATCTTGAGACGTCCAAGTATTTTCTTTATTACTGGACTCTTATTAGAGAGTAAAACTAAGCCTGAGATAGGGCTTAAATATTAATATACGAGGGGAATAAGGAATGTATAAGCCCCTACTTTACTCGCTTCACCAGCTCCAACGAGTGTGAAGTATGCAAGCCACCCCATTGCAATAACAAAGAATGAAATAAAGAGTAGTACACTAACAAATGGCATACTCCAAGCAATACTAGACCAACTTTCAAATTCTGAGCCAAATCCGATTAAACAAAGACCACCGATAAGAAGCTGAATTGTTACCATCCAAATGGCATTCACACGGTGACCAGTCTTCTTAATGAATACTGTGCCAAGTGCCCAGCCAATAGCGCATCCTAACGCGAGAAGGATTCCAATAACAGAAATATGTCCTGTTAAACTGCTTGAGCTAATAACACCTACACCAATAAATCCGAGAACAAGCCCGAAAATTTTCAAGCCGTACATTGATTCTTCAAGCCATATCCACGAGAAAATACCGAGTAAAACTGGTTGTAGAAATACAATGGCGGAAAATAACCCAGCAGGCATATATTGAAGACCAACAGTTTGTAACCCGTAAAATATAATGATGTTAAGTAAAGAAGAAATAACGTATAAATGCCACGTTTCTTTTAAATGTAATTCTTTATATTTGGGTAGAGCGAAAAGGAGTAAAATGAATCCTCCAATTAAAGTTCGAACGCCTGCAAATAAAACGGGTGGTGTATAATGCAGGGCAAACTTAGATAAAGGCCAATTGATTCCCCACATGAAAACGAGAAAGGTAAGGATTATGGCCGTCTTAGTTCGAGAAAGCTGTGTCACGGTAAGACCTCCTTGTTGTTATTCATTTCACTATGATATGATATCGAATGTAATAAATAAAATGAATCTTTTTTATAAGGAGTATAAGTGATTAGTTATGACTATTACACAACTGCAAGTATTAATAAAAACTATTGAGTTAGGTAGTTTTACGAAGGCTGCCAGGGTGTTAAATATGACGCAGCCAGCTGTAAGTCATGCCATTTCAAGTATTGAGTCAGAGTTAGGAGTTACGATTCTTATACGTGATAAACGACAAGGATTACTCGTTACGGATGTAGGAAACAGAATTCTTGTACATATTAGAGAGATTTTGAACGGTGTAGAGAAGATTGAACAAGAAGTTGCGATGGAGAAAGGACACGAAGTGGGGACGATTCGAATTGGGAGTTTTCCGAGTGCTTCTGCACATTTCTTACCGAAAATGATAAACCATTTTAAGGAGAAGTATCCGAGCTTAGAGGTCGTTCTTTGTGAAGGAACAATTAAAGAAGTTGAAGATTGGTTAATATCGAGGGTTGTTGATATAGGAATTGTTATTTTGCCTAATAAAGAGATGGAGATTGTCCCGTTAACGAAGGGAAAAATGGTTGCTATCTTAAGAGAGGATCATCCTCTTTGTAAGAAGGACTCTATTACAATTCGTGATTTGGAGAATGAACCGATCATATTATGTAAGGGCGGATACGAACCACCCATCATTGATATGTTTAAACAAGCCAACGTACCACTTCGGGCTGAGTATGTAATTTCTACCGTTACTACAGCTTTAAATATGATTCAAGAAGGATTAGGCATTGCAATATTAGCTGAATTATCTTTAACGAATTTACCACAGAATGTGCAAACGAGAGAATTGGAACCGCAAGTATGGAGAGAAATTGCTTTAGCTGTTCCTTCATTAAAGGATTCTTCAATCGCTGTACAGCTATTTATTGAAGAATTTCAAGCGCTATTTGCAGAATAAAAAGGGGTGTCTCATATATCATAATGGGGCACTTTTTAATTTGCTTATAAAAAATCTATGAAAAGGATTGACTTATTTTTTAGTTGTAACTATAATGATTACATCGAGGTGGTGATTACGATGAAAATTAGTAGCCGCTTTTCCATAGCTGTTCATATTTTATCTATTTTGAAAAACAATCCATCTTCACTTTGTACTTCAGACTATATGGCTGAGAGTGTCAATACAAATCCAGTAGTCATTCGTAAAATCATGTCGTACTTGAAACAAGCTGGCTTTGTTTACGTAAATCGTGGACCGGGTGGCGCGGGATTACTAAAGGATTTACATGAAATCACATTGTTAGATGTGTATCATGCAGTGAACGTAGTCGAAGAAGACAAGCTATTTCATATTCATGAGCAACCGAATCCAGATTGTCCAATTGGGGCGAATATTCAAGCGGTGTTAGAAATTATTTTAATTCAAGCACAATCCGCGATGGAAGAAGTTTTGAGAAATATTACGATGGGGCAGTTGTTTGAAACTTTGCAAGAAAAAATGAATGCTTAAATAATATTTATATTTTTTTATCATTAATGTAACTTATTTGATTACAACGATAAGGTAAGGTGTAAAAGTTATGACTGTAAAAATGAAAGTATACTCAGATTTTATATGTCCGTTTTGTTTTTTAGCAAAAGGTCCATTAGATGAGGTAGCGAAGAGAAAGATGTAGAGATTGAATGGATGCCATTTGAATTACGTCCAAGTCCATATTCAAAAATAGATCCATGGAATGAACCAGAAAAATTAGGTTCATGGGATGCTTTCATTCTTCCGACAGCGAAGAAGTTAGGAATTGATATGCGCTTGCCACGTGTTTCACCACATCCATATACACATTTAGCTTTCGAAGGATGTCAATTTGCGAAAGAACGTGGACTAGGTAATGAGTATCATCACCGCGTATTCACAGCATTTTTCCAAGAAGAGCAAAACATTGAAGATATTGATGTGTTAACAAAATTAGCGGTAGAAATAGGACTTCCTGAGGCGGAATTTAAAGATGCTTTAGTAACTCGTAAATATAAAGAAAAGCATCAAGAAGCAATTCAACACGCATATGATGAAGCGAATATTATGGCTGTTCCAACTGTCATGATTGGAGATGAAGTCATTCAAGGGCTTGCTAGTAAAGAAACACTAGAAAGGGTCATTGATAAAGAAATTGAAAAGGATAAAACAAATTCATTTGAAGGTATGCAATGTAATACCGATGGATATTGCTAATTCGCTTGTTATGAAATAACAAAATAAATTATAAAACAAACATTTGGAGGAATTAAAATGTCAGCAACTACAACAAACTTAAAAGAAGCAATCGTGAACCGCCGTTCAATTCGTAAAGTAACAAAAAATGATGCAATTACAAAAGAAAGAATTGAAGAAGTGTTAAAAACAGCTTTACACGCACCAACATCTTTCAATATGCAAAGTGGTCGTATGGTTGTATTAATGGATGGAGAGCATGAAAAGTTTTGGGATATCGTTAAAGAAACACTAAGAGCACGCGTACCAGCAGAAAACTTTGAAGCGACTGTAGAAAGACTAAAAGGCTTCCATGCAGGTGTAGGAACAGTTCTATTCTTTGAAGATCAAGCAACTGTAGAAAAAATGCAAGAAAATGCTCCATTATACAAAGATCAGTTCCCATTCTGGTCTCATCAAGGAAATGCGATGTTACAACATACTGTGTGGATGCTATTATCTGCTGAAGGAATTGGGGCGTCATTACAACATTACAACCCAATCGTAGATGCTGAAGTGAAAGAAACTTGGAACATTCCGGCAGAGTGGAGCTTAGTAGGTCAAATGCCATTTGGTGAACCAAACGAACAACCAGCAGAAAGAACGTTCTTGCCTACTGAAGATGTAGTGAAATTTTATTAAGAAATACAATATGTAACGAGAAGGAAGCTGTGCTAAAAAACAGCTTCCTTTTTTGTAGTGGTGTTAATTTATGCGCATTTAGGGAAGAAATATAAGAAATAATACGGTGAGAAGGGAATTAGAAAAATGAATGATGAGAAAAAATATACAGTGGTAGGTACTGATGTTGAGGAAGTAAAGCGTTTAAATAAAAATTCAGGATTAACGTATAATCAAGTGAAAGAAATGTTAGCAAAGCAAATGCAAAAAAAGAAGTAATTAGATTGAAATCTTTCATTTTTTCATTTAGCATTTTGATTGGAGAGAGTTAAGTAAAAGGTAACTCTCTTTTTTGTATAGCTAAGCATCTTATAGAGTGGAGGAAGCAACATGAAGAAATGGGTAAAGGTAACGCTGTCTATCACTGGAGGCATTGTCTTATTAGCGTGTGCCGGCGGATATTACGTGTATAAAAATTATTTTCCAAAGGAACCTGAGCGTATTGTATATGATAAAGAAAGAGTGCTACAACCGATACATAATCAGCTTAAAGGAATCAATATAGAAAATGTAAAGATAAAAGAAAAAGAAGTCGTAAATGCGACTATAGATGAGCTTCAAAAAATGATTGATGATGGAAAGTTGTCATATGAAGAATTAACGAGTATTTATCTCTTTAGAATACAAGAACATGATCAAAATGGAATAACATTAAATTCTGTTACAGAGATAAATCCTAATGCGATGGAAGAAGCAAGAAAGTTAGATCAAGAGCGGGGGAGAAACAAAAAGTCGAATTTATATGGTATTCCTGTCGTTGTAAAAGATAATGTACAGACGGAAAAAGTGATGCCGACTAGTGCAGGAACTTATGTATTAAAAGATTGGATTGCAGATCAAGACGCAACAATTGTGAAGCAGTTGAAAGAAGAAGGAGCATTTGTTTTAGGAAAAGCGAATATGTCTGAGTGGGCGAACTATTTATCTTTTACAATGCCAATGCCATGTATAATTAGGGGATAAAAATAAAAACGAGAAGACATGTGCCTCCTCGTTTTCCAATGTTGTAATGGGAAACTTTACCGTTGAATATGGAAAAGTTTTCTACTACAATCGATTCATAACAACTCTTTTTTCTCATTTAGAAATTGTGTGTAGAAAAGGAGTTGTTTACAGAATTGTTCTCGTTGAGATTCATTCAGGCCTGCGAAAACCGTTTGAATCTCCTCGAGAATGATTTTTAATCGTTCTTCAGATTCTGGGATGTTTCGTCCCAAAAGCGCATCAATAGATACATTGAAGAAGGATGTGATTCGATCTAACGAATCTAAGTCGGGTTCATTAAAGTGGTTTTCTAAGTTACTAATCTGACTCCGACTTAATTGGATCTTATTACCAAGCTCTGCTTGTGTTAGCGTGTGACTGTTTCTAAATTTTTTTAAATTTTCTCCAAAAGTGTTCATGCCTTTAGTATAAATAAAGGCATGTTTTTTAACTATAGTTGACAGATAGTTTGTATTTAAAATGATTAATGACAGTATTTATACCAAAAAACAGAAAAATAACTAGAACATTAGTTCTGTTGGTGGTAAAATATTCTTGTGGGAATTCTGAAAGATTTAGAAAAAACTTTCTCAATATGGTTTGAGAAAAGAGTGAAACGAATGTTCTAAATTTTATGATAAGATAAAAATAATAAAATAAAAGAGCAAAAAGACCCACGGCGTTACAGTAGTGTCGCCGCACTACTGTAACGTTTTACCCTAGTGTACGTAGGGAAAACTTTCCATGAGTCAACTTCAAGTATATCATACTTCTTAGCCCATGTTAGCATGGTGGTACGTTTTCCTATTGAGAAAAACAGAGGGGGTGTCTTAAGTTCAAGGGAGGGACCGTCGTGCAGAATTGTACAAACTTAAGTAACATTGTGGTAGAAAAAGATATAACGCCTACTAAACTCTCTAAAATCACAAGTTTATCACAATCAAATTTGTGGAAAACAATGAATGGTCAGGTGCCTATGAATTTTTCGAAACTGATGAAAATTTTGGTGAGTACGGAAAACGAGAATGAAAAAATAAAAACAGTTCAAGAGTTTTTGGAATCTACGAAAAAAGAATCGGACATTAGGACAGCCATGTACTACGTGTATTTAGCGGGCTATACAGATATATTAAAAGAATTGCTCGAAAGAAAGTGTAAACATACGGTAACAAAGAACTATAAAGATATTTTAAAAGTTGGTTTGGAACGTCAATCTGGAAATCTACGCTCAAAAGAATTTTTTAAGAGCCTAGACAATCTTCGAGCAAAAGTGAATTTAAATAAGGTTAATGTAAATGTTTTAGTAAACTTATTAAGTGTCTATGGGTATTTTGACATGGGGGCTTACAACGTATTTACTACGATGCATGATATGATTAAAGATAAAATATGTGAAATGCCGCAAGGATTAGAAAAAACGTTAATTGATGCCGAATTAAAAGCAATATGTGCATATGCGTATTTAATGCAGGATGAAGTAGAAACTGCAAGATGTTTGCTGTTTGAGGTACTGGGGGTACAAGAAGCCCCACGTTTGTTAAAAGCTACAGCATATAGTGTGTTAGGGGAAAGCTACGTTTTCGAAGATGCGGAGAAATCTATTCAATATTTTGAAAAGTCACTACAGGAATTGGATAAAATAACAAACAGTAAGTCGCTATTGAAGCGGAAATTAGTTGAAAATACATTTTCGTTTTGTTGTATAATTCATAATTTTCCTGTAAAATTGGAATATATTCATGATAAAGCTGAGCAAGCGCTACGGAAAATTTCTTTAAATGAGTATGAGGAAGCGGCTAAAATGTTGTACAAAATTGAGAATCGTACAGCTTTTCAGGATCTATACTTAGCTATTGCTATAGAAAATCCTGAGCTACGTCAGAAAGCGTATCATCGATTTTTGAAAGAAGGTAATTTATTTTACATAAAAATTTTTGATATTTTAAAATAAGGGGATAGTTAAAATGAAAAAATTTCTAGCTGGTTTAGTTATTGTTTGTGCTCTTGCGCTGACGTTATCACCGGTATCAAGTGAACTTAGCAAGGCAAAAGTTAAAGAACCTGTACAAATGAGGATGGATCCGGGGACGATCGGCTAACTGTTAAAAGAGAAATGCCACTACACTTTCGAGTGTAGTGGCATTTCGTACGTTATAGAGGTTATTCATTTTCTTTATTTTAACATTTTTGAATAATTAATTGGATGAAGGGGGAAACAATAGTGAAAAAAGAGACTGCAAAACAAGAAACAAAACGTTTAATTGGGGAATTATTCAGTGCTGAAAATGTAAGTTGTGATATGAATTATCTGATGGAGGAACTTTATAATCAAGAACAGATTACACAGGAACAGTACAATCAAATTACAACTATATTGCAACAAAAAAAGGAATAGCATCTGGCTAATCCTTTTTTACTTATTGCTGCTTTCTTTGTAGGAGTTGTCTTAATAAAATATTAGCGATTTCAGCTTGCTCATCAGTAATTTCTACCCCATCAGAATGAAGTCTGCCTTGATCTAAAAAGTCTTTTACATTAAAATTAAGACTATTTGGATTGTCTGTTCTCCCTAAGATAAAGTCTGCAGTAGTATCGAACACATCTGCTAACTGTACAAGAACCTCAGCGTTTGGTTTTCTTTTATTTGTCTCATATCCACTATACGTAGAATCGTTTTTACCGATACGATCTGCGACTTCCTGCATCGTCCATCCACGTCTATTTCTTAAGAATTTTAATTGAGTTCCTATATTCATACTTTTTACCCCCGTTAAATTCTTTTTTATATTTTTTCTTAATTTTATTTTTATAAATTTCGTAAAATATATAAAACGTTTTTTGTTTTATGTGTTTTGATACTTATAAGATACCACTTTATTGCACAATTACACAATGGTAAATACGTGCATATTGCAAGTAAAAGAGGATGGAGGTTTATAAAAAAGTTGAAATACCACTTTACTTACTTGCAAAACGCCAGTATAATAAAAAACATCAAAAGTTGTCTGGAGGTGGACATGTGAAAAGGACTTGGCTAGCAGATTTACGTGGTAAAAAACGTATGTCACAGGTGGCTCTAGCAGATAAGGTTGGTGTGACTCCTGGACATATTGCAGATTTAGAGACTGGTAGACGCGACCCAGGAGGAAAACTAGCCTTTCAAATCGCGATAGTACTTGGGTTCCCTATGGAACATTTTTATTTACCTATATACTTGCAAAACGCCAGTAAAAAAGAGGTTAGACAATCATTTGAGATGGGGTTTCCTTCCAAAGAAAAATTTTTAGAACACTATCCTCAATACGTAGATAAAACTGTAGGGGGCTGAGAAGTGTGGTGAAAAAGTTAAACTTACGTCTTGGTAACGAGTACTACGGTACAGAGAAAAAGGAAGTTCTATTTCAAGAAGTATACGAAAAATATTTAGGTGTTAAAGTAACGGTCACAAGAAAGAAAAAAACAGAAGTAAAGGCAAGTTAAAAAATTGAAAGACCAACTATGAAAAGTCAAGGGGACATTTTCAAAAAATATTGCTAGAGGATTTTGAAAATAAATCCACTGGATTCGATAGGAAGTGGCTAAACGTCTTCAT
>NZ_JAKUFX010000190.1:0-8311 GCF_022663635.1 Bacillus cereus group sp. BfR-BA-01356
TTAAAGGAATTGATTTTAATGCAGAATAATAAAATTGATGAATTAACTATTAAATTAAATGAACAGTCAAATCAAACTAAGATGATTGAAACAAGCGTTGGAGATAGAGATCAGCAATTGGTTAGATTAATGAAAGAAATGCTAGAAGTGAAAAGAATGGTGGCGGCAAGTAATAAAAAAAGATGGTGGCATTTTTCCAGAAAATAAATTTAGCCGAAAAGGCTTTTTTTATTGTTTTATAGACTCTATTGATGTAAAATTGGTGTTAATAAAACATCAAGGAGGATCAAGATGGAAGAATTAAATAAAAAACCACAAGCTGAAATGGTTCGTGTTAATACTCGTATTTCTAAAGAAGTTAATGGTTGGTTAGATGAAAAAAGCGCTAGAACTGGTGTACCTAAATCTACTTTAATTTATTTGGCTTTGGAACAATATATACAACAACAAACAATGTTTGAGGAGTTACCTAAACTTCAACAAATGTATACGCAAATACAACAACAACAAATGGTTCAAGGAGATTTGTTAAGTGTGGTTAATAAGGATAACAATTTAGCTAAGTTTAGTTTGTAATTTAATTTTAGGAGGAGAATTAAATATGGATGATGCATTAACAAAAATTTTAGAGAAATTGGATCAACTTGATACGAAAGTAGATACGATTGGTAGTGAGGTAAAAGAAATTAGAAAAGAAATGCAAGCACATCGAATGGAAATAGATGATAATTTTACGAAGTTATATAAGTTAGTTGAGGATAAAGATGTTGAGATTGATGTTCTGAATAAACGTGTATTTAAAAATGAAACAACAGTTGAAAAATTAAAGAGACAAAAACATTAGGATTCATATGTGAATTAAAATTATATGTGCTTATTTTTAAAGAAAGAAGATATTTAAGGGGAATGATATCTTGCAAAATATTAAAGAGATAAAGAAATTAATTAGGAAGAATCCTGGTAAATATGCGAGCATTTCTACAACTGAAGATGGTGATTTTGAAGGGGTTTTATTGAGTGGATTTTTTGCAAAGCAAGTTATGAAATTGGCTTCTCAATCCAATCATATTTCTCATGATTTTAATTCAAATGATCTTAGATCTTCTGATCTAACTTTAAAAGGAGTTTTTCTTTTTAATGGTACTGGAGTTCATTTTGTTTTTTATGAGGGTCTTGAGTCTATAAGGATTTATGATTCGCCAATGTTTGAAGAGGATTCTAAAGAGATGTTTGAGTATTTTAAGGAGTGGTTACATGCACATTCTTGATATTTACTTTAGTAAACGTTGTGAGAATGTAATAAAACATATTTAACAGTTTACTGTGTAAATGGGCACTTTGTGGAATTGCTTATAGAGAGGTGTTGTTATGGATTTAAAAACGTATTATGCGAATGTTATTAATGAACTAGAAAGTATTTTATTGTCTTCAGAAAAGGTTTGTGAAGACAATTTTTTAAAGATTGAACAATATTTAAGTAATAAATCTTTTATTGAAAATGATATTGACTATATTTTTTATCATTTAGATAATCTTGAGTGTTTAGTAAAAGATCGTGTTTTTCTTGAAGATGCTTTAAAAAGATATAGAGAAAAGTTAGATAAAGTAAAGAAGTAAATTCATAGTTTAATGTAGTTTCTACTTAACTAGTTAATAATAATAGGGGTAGAGTTCCACTTTTTGATTAACTTCTTAGAAAGGTTGTCTTTTATGGCTTTGGATATTGCTAAGTGTGGTCGGCGGACCATTGTTTTACGTGAAAAAGCTACTGGTGATGTTATGATCCGAAGAATGTCCTGTAATCAGCTCTCTTGTCCTGTATGCGGTCCGGTCATTGCAGCGCGTTTACAACTTCGAATTAAATATTTTTCTCAGCATGAACGTTTGTTTTTCTTTAATACTATTACTTCTAAGAGTGGATTGGATGATTTAGAAAAGATTTTCACTAAGATACGTCGGGAGTTATCAGTACATTTTACTATTGATGGATATATGAAGAAAAAGAAAGTTAGTCATGAGAAAGCTTTAAAATGGTATGAAAAGAAAAAGAAAAAAATGATAGATTTTGACGTTGATGTTGAACTTGCAATTTATTCAAGAAAAAATGCAATCTTTGAAGTTGCAAATTTAAAAAAGGTATATTATAACCGTTTAAATGTTAAACAAAAAATTGAATTCCATAAGAAATATAATCATTTAGTAGACAAGTTATTTCCGGCTATTCATGAAGTTAATAAGCGAGATGAAATGTTACATAAACAGTTCTACGAACGAATTTCAAGACGTTTTGAAGAGAATGAATTTGAAGATTTTAAATTCATTCGGGTAGTTGAGTTGCATGAAAGTGGACAACCTCATTATCATTTTTTATGTAATCGTTATGTTTCTCATTATTTAATGAAGAAGATAACAGTTAAAGGTGTAAGTGAGGTTTATGATAATGCGTATATTGTGGATCATGCTATGGAGAGAAATAAAACTCTTACATATGACACTGTAGATACTGATATTGTTTCTTTTTATGTATCGAAAGTTACTAGATATGTTACTAAGGAGACTATAGAAACCTTTTCTGAATTGGAAAAGGAAGGTGATATAGCTAAGAAATTAATTAGTTCAAGTAATTGTATCAAGTTGTTTGATGAAAAAGGTGAAGAAGAATCTAAGTATAAGAAATTAGGAGTATATGATTATCAAATTAATGCAACAAGTTATGAGGTTCCAAAAGTATTAGAAAATAGTGTAGAAGATTTTATTAAGTTTCATTCTGTAATGCTTAGGGATCAGTATGCAATTGATTTATTGAAATTTTCAAAGTCATTGGATTTAGATGATTTTATAAATTGTAACTATGTAATTCATGAGCGTTTAATTCAAGTTTCAGTTGCTGAATATAAAAATAAGTTATCGACTGTTTTTGATGAGACTGATTTAACTAAAGAACAATTAGAGTTATTAAAATCTTTTGTAGAAAATAAAATTACATTATTGTTAGGACGAGCTGGTACAGGTAAAACTTATACTTTAGTTAATTTGTTGAAAAAATTAAAGCCTAATCCACGTACAACTTTTATTTTAACGTATACAGGTAAAGCGTCTGTACGAATTAAAGAATTGTTGAGTCAACATGAATTAACCGAATACAAGCCTATGACAGTTCATAAAGCATGTTCATCTAATTGGAATTCGAATTTTTTAAAGAATGAGTATAATAACTTAGAATGTGAGTATTTGATTATTGATGAAGTAGGTATGATACCAAGAGATATTTTGATGAAAGTATTATTAGCTGTTCCTAGTTATACAAAGATTATTTTTGCTGGTGATGATGCTCAACTTCCACCTGTTAATGATTCTTCTGTAATTCCTGAATTAGAAGGTTTAGATTTTATAAATACTATAAGACTTACAAAAGTTTTTAGAAGTGGAGATACTGTGTTAGAGCTTGCATATAAAGTTTTAAATCGTGAATTAATTGATTTTAGATTATATGATGAAAAACAATTAGAAAAACTAGTTTTACCACTTGTGGAACAGGGGTATCAAATTTTAACAAATACAAAAAAAATGACTAAGAAAATTAATTTAATAGTTCAAGCTAATAAGGATAAAATTACGAAGTGTTTTAATGATTATTGTTATGAAATCGGTGATAGAGTCATGATCATTGCTAATGATTCATCTAGAAGGGTTTATAATGGTGATACTGGTAAAATTGTTGATCATGATGATAAAGGTATTTTAATTCAATTGGATTTTGAAGATAGGCAAGTGTTTTATAGATATTTAGATACAGTTAATATTGTACCAGCTTATGCATTTACAGTTCATAAATCTCAAGGTAGTGAATATGAGAATGTGGCGGTATTTTTAGAAAGTCAGCCGAAATTAAATACTAATAATTTATTATATACAGGAATTACAAGAGCGAAGAAAAATATAAAAGTTTATGTGCCGGATGAAAAGGTTTTATCGACTATGATAAATTGTGTTCCAGAACCGGTTTCGAATATAACATTAAATAATGTTTTTGATTTAGTAAATGGGATTTTAGATATAAAAAAAACATCTTCAATGGGCTGAAGATGTACAAAAATGTAGATTCTTCAATGGGTTGAAGAATCATAAGACTGAAATGATTGTTAAAGAATCTAATTGTATTATATATGTAATTTGTAGCATGGTCTATTTAATTTAATTTTTCGGAAGGATTTGTTGTTTATGTATGGTGCTTATTTAGATCCAGAAGATAGGGATAGAATAATGGGTAGTTTGTCTGATGAACAACAAGAGTATTTACGTATTTTTTTGAAGAGAGGTAATCAGACAGCATTCTCTAGTGTGTTAGCTAGATTAAAAGGTGGCGAATCTGAAGAGGATGCTGAACATATATCTACTCAATGGATGTTTATTGAGTATATTGATGCAGGAAAAGTTTCGAAAGATCATCCGTGTGAGTGTGGTCGTCCTTTACGTTATCAATATATTGTTAAGAATTTAGTGACTAATAAAATTTTAAAGTTTAGTAAGGATCACTTTAAAAAACATACAGGTTTACCTTCTAGTATTGTTAAGGCAGTTTTGAAGGGAATGTATAAGATTGATTGTGAGTTAGATGAAATTTTGATTAAAATTTCATCTGGTTGGTCTTTATTTGAGAACTTAGGTATGGATTCTATTCCTAATGATTTGATTATACCTATAGATATTAGAGAGCATTTAGAATTAGATTTACCTTTATTAGAACGTCAGGTTATGAGATTAAAAGATGATTTGAGAAGTTATAATTCATTAAAGAAGAATATTGTTGAGAAAAATGATTCTGTAGATTTTGAAATAAACGAGGAAAGAGAAGAAGGACAAGCTTCTTTGTTTGATGAAGACATTGTTTTTGGATTTAATTTAGATGATGATAATGTTCAAACTATACGAAGTCAGCCTGTGAAAGTGAAACCTGTTTCTATTGAGAAGAACATTTCGTATCAATTTTTAAGTTTTGTTGAACAAGAATTTATTTTGCAGTTTATACAAAATGTTAATTCTGTAAGTGTGAGACAACTATGTGAATTTATGATTAAAGAGGTTGGCTCTTTAGATAAACGTTATCTTACTGGAAAGCCTCATATCTACGTTCATGTTTGTAGTTATTTAGATTTTTTAGTCACTCAAGGCAAGTTGAGCTATATTGAGAATTTAGATTATATTGATCGTATTTATTATATAGAATCAGATATTAGTTAGAAGGGATATGTATATTATCCCTTCTATTTTTTTATTTATTTAATCCTTTTCTTATAAGTTCTAGAATTGTTGCTGTTCTAGTAGAAATTCCGTTTTCTTCTTTGTATTCGTCAACTTTTTTTAATATTGATTGTGGGATTCTCATTTCTACTCTTTCTTTTTTATCTGTCATTATTATCACCTCTTCTTGTATTGTACGGAAAAATATCGTATAATACAAATTGTACGGAAAAAAGACGTATTTTTCACGTACAAAAAATGAAGATCAAAGGGGATTTTATTGTGTTAGAAGACAAATTTTTAGAATCTAAGATTAAAAAATTAACTAATCAAAATGTAGTGGTTTTTACTGATGATGAGATTATTGAAGGAGTCCTTTTGGATAAGGATACTGGAGAAGAACGTTTGTTTGAAGTTTTTCGTAAGATTTGGGGTAAGAATTTTGCTTGGTTTGGAGAAGGAATTTATATTCAATGTGAAGATACAGTGACGTTTCGTGATTATGATGAGGTAGATAATATATTTAAGAAATAGTTTTATATAAATTTATATAAAATGCAGATTATTTATAGAAGAGCATAAGGTTTTTTTGCTATCACTAAAGGTGACAGGTTAGACAAAGCCTAACAAAAACGTGATATCATAAATATGAGAAAATCAATGGAGTTTCAATGTGTTTCCAATGGGTTTTCACTGTATATAATATGCTATTGGAAATTGGTTTTTTTGCTTTTAGATTGATAATTCTTGTGAAAGATAAAATGAAATTCCATTTATAAATGTTGTATATTTTAATAGTTTTATAGGAGTTTTTAAGAAGAGGTTGATGAGGATCAATGCATAGCAGCCATGTGCATTATTGTATTAGCGAATAAAAAAAACGATATGTTAACGTTACCCAAAAGGATAGCTTTAACATATCGTTTTTTTTATTTTTATGCCTACTACGGTAAGGCTACACCAATTTTTTAGTTCCAACTAAGGTATGGATACTCCAAAATTAATCATCATTCTTTTGTTTTATGTTGTTGCGAAGGTGAACAGAAAAAAACTTCGCTGAATTTCGTTTTTATTTCACCACAAATTCAATTTTTTGGTGCATTTTTAGTGACCACTAGTGCCACCAAATGACCATCAGAATGAAAAAATGACCACCCAGTGACCACCAATTAATAAATAAGTGTCCCAGTTTTCGTGGTCGTTTAGTGGTCATTTTTGGCGCATACAAAACGCATACTTTTAATTTTTTTCACATACAAAACGCATATAAAATGACCAAAAACGCATACAGAACGCATATGAGTAAAAAAAACGTTGATTTAAAGGGGCGTAAAGCGTGCTACAAGGGACACAAAACGTGCCACAAAAGTGCTTTAAACGTACACAAAACGGGCTACAAAGCCCAAAAAGGCATCCCGCAATTCACAAACTAGAAACCCAATAGGCTCAGCCTATTTCACCACTTTTTTTATAAAGTGGGATTCGGTTTCCTTATGCTCTTCTTTAAAAAAGGTTTATATGGCTTTTTAAGCTGGTAAATATTTTGTATTAAAAAAAGAAAATGCAGGATAAGGAGAGGGACACAGTTGTGTCTACGTGTATCAGTCAAAGCCTGATAGAATAATTTTTCATTGTGTACAGAGTTGTGACCACGATTGAAAAAGGGAATGCGTTTTGTGGTCACAAAACATTTATAAGGTCTATTTTACTAATGTTTTGATGTAGCCTTACTAATAGATCCGACAGATTAAATAATTAATGTTTGTGGTAATTAGCGAGGAATGGCGAAGATTAGGGAAGACATTTTTTGAAGTATATTGGGGCGAAGTATTAAGATTTTTATCCAAGTAATCGTTATAAAAAAATCAAAATGAAATGGCAGCAGGACTAAATTCAGGATCGTTGGAGGTTTAAATACGAATATAGTGTTGGGGTCTCAAGAAGAGATAAGTATATATTTAGAGATTCTATAGAAAAAATATTTTTAATATTTGTCGCAGAATTAGTGCTTACGCCCTAAAGATTATGTTAGGTATGGCGAGCATTCGGCCTTAGGCGGATGCGCGCCAGGGATAGTTAAGCGTTAAGAGGATGAAAAATATTAACAAGGTAGTTATCTATAGAGTTATTTAATATATAGTTGGATCTAATTGTGAGTTATAGAAGATATAGCCGATATAACTTCAGCTATAAAGGTAGAATGATTAAAAGAAGGAACGATGTACATATTCATCAGAATACGCAAAATCACTTCTGGAAGGTTTGAAATGTGAATCGGTAGATGGAAATGGAAAGCCTGTAAGAAGCCGTAGCAAGGCGAAGGAGTTTTATTTAGAAAAGTTTTTTGATTTGTAAAAAGTTTTTTAAATAAAAGTTGATGTCCCGTAGGGTTGCCTAAAGGAATAGTAAACCAAGCTATTGCGTACTCCCAAACATTGTTTGGGGGACACCCGCTGTGAGCGTAAAGGGTGTGGGAATATCCCACGAATAAAAAATTTTTGTGTCCCTTTTTTTAAAAAGGACGGTTTAATTTTGTGGAATAATACGGGACGTGAAATTTTATTGTGATTTATAAAGTTTATATAAATTATAAAACAAGGAGTTATATCGGTTATATCGAATGTAAATTTGTGAGGTGATTGCAATGGTTATTATATATCAAACAACAAAACAAGCAGCACAAACATTAAATATTAATCATACAACTTTTAAAAAATATTATGGCATGTTTGAGAGATATACCGGATATAACTTCTTAAGAGATTCAAAAGGACAGGTAATGTTTAGTGAATATGATTTAGAAGTATTTAAGAGGTTATTATTAGTTAAGGCGGAACCAGGAAGGACTATAGAAGAATCGTGTAGACTTGTTGGTGAAGAGTTTGGTATTTCGGATAAGAATCGAGTTATAACCGATATATCTCCTGAAAACGGAGGGGATAATAAGGCGATTGAAGAGTTAAAGGAATTGATTTTAATGCAGAATAATAAAATTGATGAATTAACTATTAAATTAAATGAACAGTCAAATCAAACTAAGATGATTGAAACAAGCGTTGGAGATAGAGAT
>NZ_JAKUFX010000191.1:0-8213 GCF_022663635.1 Bacillus cereus group sp. BfR-BA-01356
TTTGTTATAAATATATCTCCAGCTTTTAAAGTAAATCCACCCCAACTTCCTTTTGGAGTCACATCATCAAAAAATTCAGTATCTCCCATTGGTGCTTGTCCATAATTATTTAATTTTAGCCATTCATTATAAGATAACGGTTCTAGAAAAACACCTTGTTTTAAGCCATCTTGATATATAGGCATAAATTCTTCTTTATTTTGTTTTAACCATTCATTATAAGATACACTATTTTGATCTAAAACACCTTCTTGAATTGCTTGATTATAAAGAGATTGATAATCAATAACTTCCTCAGCAGCAAACGCTTTCAAGTTAAAGCCACAAATAAAAAATAAAATAGCAATAAAACTAATCAATAATTTTTTCATAAATTGTCTCCCTGAATAATTATTATATTTCGGTAACCTTTTATAAAGGTAACACGATTTTCAAATTCAAAATGTAACTACTTGTGACAAAAAACATACAAATATTTACTAACTAAATAATGTAATTCCCCCTTGTTTTTGGGTGTGAGTGCTGGCTAGTCGTGTGGGGGCTAAACCCCACATAGCGTTGATCCATATGGAAAAAGAATCATGCTTTGAACGGAAGAATTGGCGGTTCGGCTGGTACAATTGCTAGTCCAAGTCGAGCAACTTAACCCCGTTTTTGGTCTGTTCGGCTTGGCGAAAGCTAAAAACCAGCCGAAAAAAGTTTGGCAAGGATGAAACGTAGTGAAAAAGGTGGAGATTTTTGAGTGCTTTTTACTCAAAAATACGACCTGTTCCTTGCGGAACTTTTAGCACTTATATAGAGAGTGAGAGTAAACATCCCTTGTTTGAGGATAAAAACATAATTATATCAAGGGTTTAAGAAGGTTTTTGAAGTTCTTAAAATCAAGAACTAAAGTTCTTGATTTTAAGAACTTCAAAAATAACAAAAAAAAGCTGAAAATTTCAGCTTTAAAATAATTTTACAGGTAAGTTTTTTAATTCTTTTGGAACCCTATGAAACATCGCTTTCAATGTTGGATTAACATCATCTTTATTACCTGCAAAAATAATATTTGGATTCATAAAATACGCATTGGCTCTAACATTATTACCTGCAATTCCAATCTCTGAAACAGCTAAAATCCCTTTATCTACTAATGATTTAATAATAGGATTAATGTTATTTTTAGTTCTTTTTAACAATAAGGCAATCTCTGTTTGAGTTAATGGAACAGGATTTTTTTTATGTATATCATCTACAATACAATTTGATAGAAAACCTATTTTTCTACTTATTTTCCAAATAACCACAATTTCTTTGTTATCAAGATAATTTATTTCTTCTAATTGATCTATATTATCTTGAATGAATTGAGCGAATTTCACTCTTGATTGTGGAGAACGCTTAGTACCTATAAAAACTTCTTTTCCACCAGTAGCTTTACTTAATACTTGCATTGCTTGATTTATTTCTTCTTGATTAATTCCGTTATGATCTTGTTTAAACTTTTCTTTTTCATTCTCAAAATCACGTATTCTTGCATTTTTCTCAACTTGTTTAAAATCAATGGTATTGGTCATGCTTTTCTCCTCGTTCCTAGTATTTACAACTAGCGAAGAGACTTTTATTTTGTTATTATGTAGTTAGATAAATTAATTCGAGTCTGAACACTCTAATTAATTGTATAACAGTAAGAAAAGCCCTTCTCCTATAGTTGTAGCTTAGACAACTCAATTATAGCATGAATGGCTTTTTTTGTTATATCTTGTCTGACTTTTTATATTCCGAAAAACAAATATATACAGTTTTAACTAAATTTGATATCCTAAAAATGTCAATAAGACTAATATCTTATTTACGCCCATTAGCAAAAAGCCCTTGATATAAAAGGGCTTTTTGTCATCCATATAAAAACAAAGATAAAATAAACAGAATATTAAAAATAATATATATCAACTTATTTAAAAGTTAATCTAATGTACTACCATGATAACATGGTAAAAACAAGATATAGATAATTTTGGAAAAGGGGAAGATTCTATGAATGTTCAGTTAGAAAATGAACAAATAACAAAATTATTAAATGACTGGTATCAATCCATGCTAAAACAACAATTAGTTAAAGCAAAACAATTAAAAGAATATATAGACAGTGAAATTAACAATGTCAAAGAAAATCAAAACTTACTCTTATACTATTCTTTATTGGATTTTAGATACAAAGCATTAACGGATTGGATAAGTATTAACGAAAACAGTTTTGATGAAATGGATAATTTCACAACTCCAGCAGATGACTTCCTAGCTTATTATTATCACTTCTTTAAAGCATTCCATTCTACTTTAACATCCAATTACACTGAAGCAAGTGAACACTATGAAAAAGCAAAAGAACTATTAATACACATTCCTGATCCAATAGAACATGCTGAATTTAATTATCGAATGGGATATTTTTATTATCAAATCTATAAACAAGTAATAGCTCTTGATTATATAAAATTAGCTAAAGAAGAATTTTCAAAACATGAAGGTTATGAAATAAATATAGCACTATGTGACAACTTTATAGGCCTATGTTGTATTGACTTAAAACATTTCGAACTAGCTGAGGAATCATTTAATAAAGCCCTAGACACATTCCAAAAAAATAACCATAAAAACTCTATGCTTATGGTAAGACATAATTTAGCCTGGTTATATTCAAAACAAAATTTATCTAAACTGGCAATTCGTCATGTATCTGAAGTAACAAAAAACAATCCAAATCATTTCAAAGCATTTTTCGTAGAAGCATTTGAATACTATAAAATAAATGACCATAATTACGCTGAACAACTAATTGAAAAAGGCTTAAAACTTAGTAACGACTTTAACAATCTAGAATTCCAACATCGTTTTAAAATCTTAAAAGCACTCAATAATAAAGTTCCTACATTAACTTTAGAAACATCAATTTCAGAAGGTATTACTTACTTTAAACAAGAAAAACTATGGGAATGTGTAAAAGAATATGCTGATATCTTAGCTCTAAGATTTTATGAAGAAAACAACCATAACAAAGCAAGTCAATATTTTTATATGAGCAATACAGCTCAAAAAAACGAATTAGAAAAAGGAGCGTTAAAATAATGAAAAAAGTTTATCTAACTATACTTGGAATATCTTTAATTAGTATCCTATCGTTAGGATTAAACGACTCTTTTAAAAATCAAGCTGTAAATATAGGAGACGGTGGTGGTGCACCCGCACGACCTGATTATTTTTTACAAACACATTCTAACCGATAAAAATAAAGTATAAGAAAACACCTTCATTTTTTGAAGGTGTTTTCTTATACTTTATTTTTTATAAATGAAAAACTGAATATACCAAAGTTCACTAAACCACCATTATATTAAAATTAATAACAAAATATTAAATAAATTCAATTTCATGTTTATAATTATATTAATTCCACAAAATATCCAAACAACAAAAAACAGAATTAGTTAAAAAAACTCTATAAATAGTTCCCTTTCCTTTTTACAAATTACAAAAAAAGGCCAATTAAGGCCCTTTAAATAATCTTTTAAATCTATTAATTAGTTATATTTCTTTTAAAACGTATTTTAAGAACTATAACATATATACCAATTGCAATTAAAGTACACCAAATCAATGAAATCATGTTAAAAAACAACATCAATATTACATTTGTCAATATTACAGATAAA
Source organism: Bacillus cereus group sp. BfR-BA-01356 (assembly GCF_022663635.1). NCBI lineage: Bacteria > Bacillati > Bacillota > Bacilli > Caryophanales > Bacillaceae > Bacillus > Bacillus cereus group sp. BfR-BA-01356. Next base: position 3,696 of record NZ_JAKUFX010000191.1, read on the forward strand.
ATTCCAAAAACATTTTTATTACTAGAAATTAAATTATAAACAACTAAACCAATTATCGTTGAAATAATCGTACAAAAAAGGATCAATATAAAATACATACAAATAAACCTCCTTTTTACATTTCTGTCTTTATTTTCTAAATATTTTGCATTATCATAATAAATGTACCAAATAATAATATCAAGGAGGACAATTATGAAAAAAATTTTATTTTTCATCTTAACAATTGTAATGATTAGTACATTTTCATTACCAAGCAAATATGTGCAAGCTGCCGAAATTTCCAAACAACCTAGCTTAGATACATATTTAACTCCTGAAATTGAAAAAGAAATTAACAATAACATGCAACCTGCAACAAAAGAAAATCCTATTTCATCTTATACAGCTTCTAACGGCCTAAAAGTTGTAGATACTGTGAAAACAGAACCTGCTTTCTCTGATTCTTTTTCTTCAACATCATATGTTACTCATTCAAAAACTTTCTATGCTAGTGGACTTTCCATTGCTACTTATAAAGGAAAATGGTTATGTACTTTCTGGCGAGATGGTAGCGTAACAATTAAAAACTGGGATTATTTCTTAGTAGGAATAAACGATGGTTCCTATAGTAATAAATCTACTAGTATACTATCTAGTGGTAAACCGGCAAAAGCTCGTGGATATGTAACACTTCAAAGTGGATTCTTCACAGGTGATACAATCTGGAATATAAGTATTTCTAATGGTTCTTCTGTATCTAGTTCAATTACAAAAACAAGATAACAAAAGCCACATTAATGTGGCTTTTTATTTTTCAATAAATAATGTTTTTTACCATAGTATAAAATCCCGTTTAATGCCTTCCTTCTGTTTGCCCCCACTTCGCAAACAGACTGGCTAGTCCGAATAGGCTAACACAGGCGCCTTTCCTTACTGCGAAGACTAAGGGGCAAAGGTCTGGTGTGGAAATCCTTTTATTCTTGTGTTCTGAATGTATACTTTCTTTATGGAAATGTCTATTTTTCTAAAAATCTCTTAAAGTTCTATAAAATCAATAATTTGAAAGTAAACTAATATTCAAAAGTTTACTTTGGAACTTACAATTGAAATTCAACATACAATGCTATGAGCATTTACAACATAGTCTTGGTCGACAATAAAAAAAGTACGAAGTCTTTTAAAAGACTTCGTACTAACAACAGACTAAAGTACAGTTCATCGGAAACTGAAAGGGTATTTCATCTATTTATTATAAATCATTAATTCCTATTTCCGGGAATTAATTAGAAAATATGCAAAATTTCATGTTTTATAATTCCTTATAAACAACAAATCTAGTGAATATTTTTGAATTTTCTTTTTATTAATGTTAGACTAAATTATATAAGATACAACTCCTTAAACGCCTAGATATATCTCTATTCGTTATACGCAAAAAAACCAATTCTCGTGTAATAGAATTGGTTTTTTTGTGCAATTCAGTCAAACAGCAACTTGAACCCACATTTTCAAATGTAGTCTTATCAATCTTAACATAATTTTAATTACATAAACGCAAAAAATCTCTTTATATGCACACATATAAAGAGATTTTTAAATGGATGAAACCCATAAATTAGTTAGTGATGAATAATTATAGTATATCACAAAACGTTTCTAACGTTCCATGTCATATCCTTTCTGTCTACTTCTTATTTCTCTTGTATGTTCACGTTCAAATTGATTATCTACACCCTTCATATCCAGTTCGTTTTTAATAAGTCCTCTAAATGCCTTAAATTGCTCTTTAAAGACTTTTTTCGTCTGTTGATATAAAACCTTTATATTCATCTGTAAATCTCTTATATGAGCCTTTAAAGTGCCTATTTCAGTATGCAATTCTTTATTTACTTCTTCTAATTCCCGATTTTGTTTATAAGAATGTTTTAAAGCAAGATTATTCCCCTCTATTGTTTCTTCTAAATATTTATTATCTTCTCGTAAACTTTGATTCTCTTTTACAAGATCCGTCTTCTGTAAACGTTCATAATCTTTTTTAACAATAACGGCTGCATTCACTTTTTCTGTCATATCTCTCCATTGCTCACGTGTAACCACAATGTTTCCTGTTTTCTTCTCAGTAATTTCTGGCTTTCCAAACAGTTTCGTTGTTACTTCTGTTTTTGTTTCTTCTCGCAAATAAGACATTGACACTGGCTTATCCGGAATTTGATTTCGAAACGTTTCAAATTCCTGTTTCTTTTCTTTTATTTTTTTATCTAAACTCAAAAATTGTTGCTGAATTTTTTGTAACGTTTCATTCTGTTTTTCGATGTAGTTTGTGGTTTGTTGTAATTGATTATGCGTTTCCACTACTTTTGTCTTTAAATGCGTTTTTACATTGGATAACTGTTCCACTTCTACTTCTAAATCTTGTTTTTCCTTAAAGGCTTGAGGCGATAAATGTTTTTTCTCAGAACCTTCTCCCCGATCTACATCAAAACCTTTTTCCCGCATTTCCAACGGGAAGTCCTGTTGCAAAGATATCAATTCTTTTCTCGTAAACATATCTTTTGCGGACAAACGATTGTCTTCTGTAATTGGCATCACACCAATATGCATATGTGGTGTCGCTTCATCCATATGAACCATCGCATACAACGTATTTTGTTTGCCATAACGCTTTTGAATAAAATCTAGTGAACTCTCAAAATAACGTTTCTGTTCTTCTAAACTTAATGAATGCATGTAATCAGGCGAAGCTGTTACTACAAATTCTGAAAGCACAACAGAATTTGCCCGTGGCTTTCGTTTTACTCGCTCACTGATCTCTTGTTTAATTGTGCTTTCATATCTAATTTTTTGTTGATTCAACAAATCATAATTCTGTTCACTTTTCGAATAATCGATGTCTAAATTTGATTTACTTTTTCCTTGTCTTTGATTATGTTTTTGAATCCCTTGCACATCAGAAATTTGAAATTTCTGCATGTGAATGATTGCGAATTTGTTCATGTTTTTCCCTCACAATTGTCTTCCGTAAGAGGACTACTTTTAAGGTTATCATAACATATCGAGAGAGCGAATCCAAAGTTTTGGTATAGCTCACTATACCAAATTACATTTGGTGTGGGCTCTGCGAGACCTCGTTGGCTTCGCCAAATCACGCCACAGCGTGATAAAGACCAGGGGCGTTGCCCCACACCCCACAAGGGGAACTCTTCCCCTTGACCCCATCAATCGAACTCCCCAACCCCTCAAATCCTTGAGGGGCTTCCTCGCCGGTTGGCGTCCCCAAAACGGTTCGTTTTGAGGAACTGCCAAGAGGATGGAAAATCGGCTGCACGTGTCCATTCCTTAATGCTCCTTTCATAGATCAGCACAAACCGCTGATCTATTCCAGTCCGCTTACCATTGACACTTACCGCTTATTTTTCTTCTCCCAATAGTCACTTTGCAAGTTATCCCCATCGCTCATTAAATCCTTTATCAAACTCTTAATTCTAATTAATACTAAATTAAAAAAAAATAAAAAGACTAATTAGTACTTATCTATTTAATACTAATTAGTCTTTATTTTATCCTTTATTTAAGTTCTTTTTTATACTGTTTATTATTACAAAGGTGGATACTTTAATTTTTTCATCTCTGTTTCAGTAAGTCCACTTCCACCCCACATTTTTTTCTTTATAGCTTTTTCAGAATTAAAGTAAGCTTGAAAATTAACTTTTTTATCTTGATAAGAATATTCATAATAAATATCAGGATTTTCTCCTTCAACATAAACAGCAAGCCAATATCCACCTATTTTAAAGTCTTTACGAAAATCAATATATTTCAACTGACTTTCTTGTATTCCTTGTCTAGCAATGTAATTATATATAGATTTTTTCGCATGTACTCTATTAAATAAAACAAAACTAACTACTAAAACTATTGATATAAAGATAGTCATCATTATTAACATCTTTTTTTTTTCAAATTTAATCCTCCTAAATTATTTATTAATATGTTTTTACTAATGACGGTCTATATGCTGAAGTAAAAGTATCAATTAAACCATAAGGAGTTACGATTCCACTAACCGCTTGCATAACATTTCTTGATCCAGAACCAAAATAAAATGCTTGAAATACTAGCTTAGAACAATAAGTTGGATTTTTTTGATACAGATGTGTATCGATACCATAATCTAAATAAACATTTTTAGTTGCACTTCCAGTAGTGGAATAAAAATTTCTATCAGCATATCTAGCTACATCCCTAGCAAGTGTTTGATCTTTTAATCGATAAACCTTAATCCATTTTCCTGACGCAGTATATTTTTGCATCCAATTAGATGTAGATAATTGTTGATTTCCTTGGCCAGCACCAGGCATATGTAAAATATAATTATCACCATTAGCAATAGCTGCATGTCCTACTATACCTGCTGAACTTGTTGCATTTGTTATAAATATATCTCCAGCTTTTAAAGTAAATCCACCCCAACTTCCTTTTGGAGTCACATCATCAAAAAATTCAGTATCTCCCATTGGTGCTTGTCCATAATTATTT
>NZ_JAKUFX010000192.1:0-8201 GCF_022663635.1 Bacillus cereus group sp. BfR-BA-01356
TACAGAAAGATTCCAAGAAAAACTTCACGGCCTTTCCCCGATAGAATATCGGGAAAAGGCCGTGGCATAATACTCTTTTTATTACTGTCTACTTGACAGGGAGATGACCAGCTTACGATAAGCTGAATCCTTTTTTATTACTTATGTAATTGTGAGGCAATAACTTCCTGTGTATGCTTCGTTAATTCTTTAATATCCATATTCGCATAATCTTCAGGTGTAATCGGCTTAGAAATTGTTACTGTTGCATGAGCTGGCTTCATACGATTTCCATTCGCTTCAAACATCTTATATGTACCATCTAATGTTACAGGTAAAATTGCTACACCTGACTTTACTGCCAGATGAAAACTACCAGCCTTAAACTCTCCAACTTCGCCACCCTTACTTCTCGTTCCTTCAGGGAAAATTACGATAGAATGTCCATTCTTTAATAGTTCAATTCCATCTTTAATCGCTTGAAGAGATTGACGACGATCGCTACGATCCATAAATACACAATTCATCAGTTCCATCCAAGTTGGTACAACTGGGAACTTTTTAATCTCTGCTTTTGAAACGAATCCAATTGGTTTATTTAAGTAACCTAGTAAAACAGGGATATCCATATTACTTTGGTGATTACTTACAACTAGTACTGGCTTGTCTTTCGGAACATTTTCAAGTCCTTTCACTTCTACTGCCCCTCCAGCTACACGTACCATTTTCTTACCAAACCAATTTGTCGTTTTATACACAGCATTGTCTTTTTCTTTTGGCGCCATCGTATTTACTTGTCTTTTAAGACGCCACATTCTCGGTGTAATCGCAATTACGATTAAAATTAAATAAAAGATTTTAAAAAACGTTTGAATCATACAGAACCCCCACCTATTATCATTCCGACCTTCATTATACTAGACAAACGAAGGAAAAAGAAGAAAAAAAGTCCAAACAGCAAGTGTTCGGACTTTTTAAGCATTCTATATTAGAAACGTTTTGCTAATTCACGAGCATTAGCAATTGCTGCTTCTTTAATTTCTTGTGCTTTTTCAGGGTTTGCATTCATACCTTCAACTGCAATATATTCAGTATCATTTACACCGACAAATCCTAATACAGTCTTTAAGTGATTGCGACCGAAGTCTACAGCTGCGTATGCTCCTTCAGAATATACGCCACCTGTTGCTTGAATGTGAAGCGCTTTTTTACCTTCTAATAAGCCGACTGGACCATTTTCAGTATATTTGAATGTTTTACCTGCGATTGCTACGTTATCTAAGTATGCTTTTACTACTGGTGGATAGCTAAAGTTCCACATTGGAGTTACGAATACATAACGATCTGCATTCATAAATGTTTCTAAGTTTGTGTTCATTGCTGCTACTTTTTGTTGTTGAACTTCAGTTAAAGCTTCAAAGCCTTCACCTGCTGCAAATTTACCCCAAGCAGCAAATACATCTGCATCAATTGCTGGTACTGTAGTGTTGAATAAATCAATTGTTACAACTTCGTCTTGTGGATGTTCGTTTTTATAAGCTTCGATGAAAGCTTCCCCTACTGCCATTCCGAAAGAACCTTCTGCTGAATTTGGATTTGCTGTGATAAATAGTACTTTTGTCATTGTATTCTCTCCCTTTTTTCTCTTTATCTTTAATTCGAGATTTATTTTTCAAAAGTTAATAACTTACCTTATGTAAGTATAATACAAAAAGTTTTAATCAATGTCAATAAAAAATAGCTACTTTTTTTTCGTAAGTTAATGATTTACTTTGTTTCCTTAAAATTTAGTATACGGATATTACAAACTCTTTCATATAAATAGGCTACCTCTACAACTTATAGAGATAGCCTACTATTACATATTATTTTTGAAATACATGTTTTACTTTTTCAGCTGGAATATTACTTCCGCCTCTACCTTTTACATCTTCAATCATCATTGTAATGACCATATCTGGGGAATTTAAATCAAATGCAGCGAACCAACCTAGTTCTTTTCCTTCGGCCTCTTTTGATACTTTTAATTCCGCTGTACCTGTTTTTCCAGCAAGAGTCATGCCATCAATTTTAGCAATTTTCCCTGTACCATCTGGATCATTAATTACTTTCGTCATTGCAGTTTTTAATATATCCTGATTTCCTTTAGAAATTACATTTTCTTTCCAAGCTTTTGGTTGTTTATCTGTTTTAATAATATACGGTGACGGAATCGTTCCATCATTTACAATTGGCGCATACGTTAAAGCTAAATGAAGAGGAGTCATTAATACTTGTCCTTGTCCATATCCCGTATCTGCCATTTGAATATCATTTTTAATGCCGTCATTTGCAATTTTAGAAGCAGGGAATCCATATTCAATTGGTAGTTTCTCATCGAATCCGAATTTTTTTGCTTCACTCATAAACTTGTCTTTTCCGATTTTCAAAGCTTCTTGTGCGAAGTAAATATTATCCGAGTATTTCATCGCCTTATCAAGATCAATCGGATTTGCATCTTTCACACGCGTTACATAGTAATTACCCCAAGAAGAATCTTTTGTCCATTTTAATCCTTCAATTTTCAACTCTTCTTTTGGATCAATCGTTTTCGTTTCAAGACCAATTGCAGCTGTAATAGGTTTAAATACAGAACCTGGTACCGACAATTGTGTAAAGCGATTTGTCATTGGTTTTTTCGGATCATTATTCCAAGCTTCGCGTTGTGCCTTCGATGTCCCTCGTGCAATTATATTAGGATCATATGCTGGACTACTTACTAGTGCAATTGTTTCTCCACTTTTCGGATTAATTGCTGCACTTGAACCAGCTTCACCCTTCATTTCATTATACGTTTTTTCTTGAACAGCACTATCAATAGTTAAAGTTACATTTTCTCCATCAACAGCATCTGTTTTTGCCAAGTTTTTAATTTCTTTTCCTTGCGCATCTTCTACAAAGACACGGCCGCCTTTTTTACCGCGTAACTTTTCCTCTAATACTTGCTCTAAACCAGCTTTCCCAACTGGGTCATCAGCTTGATAGCCTTTCTTTTGTAGCGTTTTTAAATCTTCAGCATTTACCTTTCCAATATAACCAGTCAGATGAGCTGCCGCTTCCCCTAACGGATATGTACGAACATTTACAGGTTTTGTTGAAACACCTGGTAAATCAATGTACGTATTTTGTGTTGCCCCTTCAGGCAAAATTCCAATTGGTACGAGATACCCTGGTTTTACCCATTTAGCAGCTAATTTTTGATCAATTTCTTCTACAGACATATTTAATAACTTCGCTACTGTTTCTTTCGTTTGCGGAGCAGTATCGCCTAACTTTTCAGGAATCAATCCGATTTCAGAAGCTTTCCCATTCGTTGCAAGACCTTTTCCATTACGATCGTATATTTCACCACGTTTTGGCTGTGTTGTCTGCATACGCACTTTACTATCTTTCGTCATGCCTGGGAAAATAAAATCAGGAGTCCAATCTATTTTCCAAGATTCTTTATCTCCATCTTTTTCTTTCACCATTTTTGCTTCATGACCAAATGTAATTTTACCACCAACTGTATCCATGCTTACTTTAAAAGGAACAGGGCCTTCATCTTTTTTATCTTCTTTTACTTCCCCTGTTTCTACCTTTAAGTCTTTCACTTCGATACCAGAATAAATTTTTTCATATTTCTCAGTAAACTCTTTCTTTGAAATATCTTTTTTTGCATTTTTTGATAGTTGATCATACATATCTGCAAATTTTTGTTTATTCCACGCTTTTACATATGTATCAAACGCTTCTTGTGGTTTTTCTTCTTTACCACATCCAACTAACATGAATGTTAAGCAAAGAAAAAGAATCCCCCATATCTTTCTCAATCGATTCTCCTCCTCTTTCTATATTAGTACTTTTGAAAATTTTAGCATTTTTACATGCTACCTATCATTATAGCACTATCGAATCTCATCTATAAACTTATATTGGTGAATATAAATAAAAAGATTGATGCGAATTCTCACATCAATCTTTTTTATTATTGTTGTTTCTCATATACATGGTAATAATACGTATATGGGTTTTTTTCATCCGTTAAACCTTTTTCTACAAAAATCTCTTTCCAATTTGTCATATCTATTTCTGGGAAGAATGTATCTCCTTCAAATGCATGATGGATTTTTGTTATATATAACTTGTCTACATAAGGTAAAAAGAGATCGTAAATTTGCGCTCCACCAAAAATAAAAATCTCTTCTTCATTTTTACATAGTTCAAACACTTCTTCTACAGAATGAACAACTTCACAGCCTTCAACATGATACCCTTCATTACGAGTTACAATAATATTACGTCTTCCAGGCAGTGGTCTACCAATCGCTTCATAGTTCTTTCTTCCCATAATAAGCGGGTGACCCATCGTTGTTTTCTTCACGTATTGTAATTCACTCGGTAAACGCCAAGGTAAATTATTATCTTTACCAATTACTCTATTTTCGTCCATAGCGACCATAAATGAAACAATCATTTTTTCATCTCCTCTACAATTATACTGCAACCGGTGCTTTAATTGCTGGATGCGGATCGTATCCTTCAATCGTTAAATCTTCCATTTCAAAATCGAAAACAGATTTCACATCTGGATTTAATGTAAGTTTCGGGAATGGACGTGGTTCACGTGCCAATTGCTTTTCTACTTGTTCAAAATGATTTGTATAAATGTGTGCATCACCAATTGTATGAACAAATTCTCCCACTTCAAGTCCGCATTCATGTGCAATTAAATGTGTTAGTAGTGAGTAACTTGCAATGTTAAATGGAATTCCAAGGAATATGTCACCACTTCTTTGATATAACTGACAAGAAAGCTTTCCATCTGCTACATAAAACTGGAATAGCGTATGACAAGGCGGTAAGGCCATACTTGGTACATCTTCTGGATTCCAAGCAGAAACGATTAAACGACGTGAGTCTGGTGTTTTTTTAATCATTTCAATTACATCTTTTAATTGATCAAGTGTCTCACCAGCTGTCGTTTTCCAAGCACGCCACTGTTTACCGTAAACGTCTCCTAAATAACCATATTTATTTGAGAACTCATCATCTTCTAAAACGTTCTTTTTAAACAATTCCATTTGCTCGTCGTACTGTACTTTAAATTCTTCATCTTGTTGTGAGCGAAGACCAAAATCAGTCATGTCAGGACCAGTATACTCATCACTTTCTACCCAGCTCTTAAAAGCCCATTCATTCCAAATGTTATTATTATGCTGCAATAAATAGCGAATATTTGTATCACCTTTCATAAACCAAAGCAGTTCACTTGCTACAAGGCGAAACGGTACTCTCTTTGTTGTTAATAAAGGAAAACCTTTACTTAGATCAAAACGCATTTGATATCCAAATACAGATACAGTGCCTGTCCCTGTACGGTCTTCTTTCTTCGTACCATGTTCCATTACATGGCGGCATAAATTTAAGTATTCATTTTCAGCATGTTTCATATGTAGGAAAACCTTCTTTCAATCGTATATGCAATTTATCATAACATGAAAAATGATAAATTTAATAATCCTAATTAATAAAATTTCTTGCGCTAATTCTTACAAAATTATTAACTTTCCGAATATAAAAAGGTTTTCATTTTCTATTACCGAAAGTATAGTGCGGTAGAACAAAATTTATATTTGGAGGTTAGAAGTATGTCTAAAATTGAAACGCCTGTTATGACTTCTTTACAAACAACGGTTGAAAAAATGATGAAGGATTTAAATGTTCCTGGTGCTGCTGTCGCTGTTATAAAAGACGGTGAAGTTATTATTTCAGAAGGTTTTGGCTATCGTAATATAGAAACAAAAGAGGCTGTTACACCGAATACTCGATTCGCAATCGGTTCCTCAACGAAAGCATTTGGCACACTTTCATTAAGCTTGTTAGCACAGCAAAAAAAGTTTAATTGGGATACCCCTATCCAGTCTTATATACCTAACTTTACTTTATCTGAACTACTTGCTAGCTCACAAGTTACAGGACGGGATTTAGCTTCTCATCGAACTGGAGTGAGTCGTCATGAGGCTCTTTGGTACAGTTCTTCCTTATCTCGAAAAGATCTCGTTGAAAAAATAAAACATTTACCACTTGATGCACCGTTCCGGACTGCATTTCTATATAACAACTTAATGTATGCAACAATTAGCTACATTGTTGAAAACATTACAAATCAAACGTGGGAGCAGTACACTACAGAACATATTTTAGAACCTTTAAATATGAGACATACAAACTTCTCTGTTAACGATTCACAAACTACAGATGATTATGCTTTACCTTACATTGAAAATGACGGTGAAATAAAAGCAGTTCCATTCCGTAACATCGATACAGTTGGCGCTGCTGGGTGTATTAATTCCACAATTGAAGATATGGCACATTGGGTACTTCTCCACTTAAATGAAGGAAAATTTGGAGATCATGAATTAATCTCCTCTGAATTATTACAACAAATGTATACACCACACAATTCAATTCCAGACCAACCGGTTTTATCACTCCCTGAATCTCCATTAAATAGTTACGGTCTTGGTTGGTTTATTAGCGCTTATCGTGGTAAAAAAGTGATTCATCATGGCGGTAATATCGATGGATTTTCAGCGCTTGTTTCATTCATACCAACAGAAAACATAGGCCTTGTCATTTTAACGAATGCTGGAGGAACATTACTTCCTACTTATCTCGCTAATCAAATTTATGACGAACTACTTGAATTAGAATCCATTGATTGGCATAAACGTGCTGTAGAAGATACTAAAAAAATGAAGGAAATGATGAAAGAAGCAACTGAATCCCTCCCTGAACAAATTAAAGGGACTACACCTTCGCACAAGTTAGAGGATTATACTGGTACTTTTGAACATCCTGCATACGGAACATTACAAGTATACAAACGAGATGATTCGTTATATGCACAATTTATGGAAATGGATATTCAATTAGGGCATCATCATTACGACATCTTCTCTGCAAAAGTTTACTTATTCCAAATGAAAATGAGCTTATTATTCGCTTATGAAATGAATGTAAGTGGTGAATTCCCATCCCTTCAGTTACATGTACCAGCTACATTAAGTACTCAGCCGCTTACATTTAAGAAAATTAAATAAGTATTTTGATGGTAAAAAATAAAGGTAGGTGCGAATCACACCTACCTTTTCTATTTCATATCAATCTTATCTGGTTGAAACCAAATTGGCTTCGATAACTCAAAGTTATTATGATCCTCTAAAACTATAGTAAGACGCTCTAACATATCCTCTAACATATGCGGTGCTGCTCGTAATGTCCAGACAACTGAGGAGAAAACTGTCATGCCAACGTACACTGTGTATAATTTCCAGAACTCCTCTGGTATTCTCCTATTAAAGTATCCTTCTATTTGTCCGATTGAATACGGAATACTAATGTCCCTTGCAAACAGTGCAATTTTCACAAAATCATGAAGTGGGTCGCCCCAGTCGTAGCCATTAAAATCAACAACACTTACATATTTTCCATCCCGTACAATTATATTTTCTAAATGAAAATCATCGTGTTGAAATCGATTTGGGCGGTTCTTTAAAGATATTTCATTTTCTTCAATAAACTTTATGATTTTATCATCATTTTTTATGTTTATTCCACATGTTTTATATGCCTCTAAATATTTACTATGTTTTTTCATTGCTCTTTCATACCATGGAAGTATATTATTAGGAGCTTCATATGTATGCATTTTTGCTAAATCTTTTCCTGCCTCTATACCAATATCATATTGTTCTTTTGGTGAATACGTAGGCAATAGCTTCTTCGCATCCTCCCCTTCTAAATATGAAAAAATGCCATAGCATAAACCTTCTTCTGCCAACAAACCCATTTCAATTGGTTTTTGTGCTTGCACACTACGATTTTGCATTTCATTTAAAATTTGAAACTCTATTTTCTTTCTTTCATACTCTTTTATATCGCCTGTCCGCAATAAATATTTTTCATTATTCGTACTCGTAATTATATATTTCTTATCAGGCGAAAAACCTTTAGAAATTTCTTTAATATCCACTGCATCTTTTACTATTTGTATATTATTTTGCCATGCTGTAATTATCTTCATATCTATTCCCCTCGTATATTAATATTTAAGCCCTATCTCAGGCTTAGTTTTACTCTCTAATAAGAGTCCAGTAATAAAGAAAATACTTGGACGTCTCAAGATATTTCTAGAT
>NZ_JAKUFX010000193.1:0-8152 GCF_022663635.1 Bacillus cereus group sp. BfR-BA-01356
ATCTAGAAATATCTTGAGACGTCCAAGTATTTTCTTTATTACTGGACTCTTATTAGAGAGTAAAACTAAGCCTGAGATAGGGCTTAAATATTAATATACGAGGGGAATAAAGAGAAATGGAACTCCAGTTTCAAAATGTATATCAACAGGTAGAGAATTGGTATGTGTTGGATTCGGAGCTTCCTTGGGATGTCAAAAAGTTGAGAGAGGATTTGTTTTCTCTTATTGAAGTATGTAAAACGCCCGTTATTTTTTGTGATACGTGTGATGCAAATGATGTGCTTCTATCATTAGGGGAAGAGGAAGAAGAGTTCCTATTCCCGGTAGGTGGTTTTTATCATAAAGAAAAGCAATTAATTTTCGTTTGTATGTGGGAAGAGTATGAGCAAGTTCTCAAAACGCTACTGCATGAATTCCGCCATGCGATGCAGCATAAGAGAGATATATTGTATGTGGGAAGTGAACGGTACGAAGAGCGGTGGATTGAAAAAGATGCGAGGAAGTTCGCGGAGAGGAAATTAGATGAATATAAGAGTAGAAAGTTAATGTAAAGCATAGTGGAGAAATAGCGCTGTGCTTTTTATGCTTATTAAAAATAAGTATTTGACTTTTATTAAGTTTAGTTCTAAACTAATGATATGAAACGAGCGAGGTGATGAAATGAAAACAGAAGATAGACTAGGGCTACTATTATGGTTTCGTTTGTCACGCTTTTATAATAAGAGTATTCGTGAGACGAATCAGCATTTGAAAAAATGGAATATATCTGCCGCCCAGTTTGATGTGTTAGCTCAAGTTGGAGGACATAATCGTTTAACGCAGCAAGAACTTGGGAATAAGCTATTTGTTACGAAAGGAAATGTGACGCAGCTTTTAAATAAAATGGAGCAGCTTGAGTGGATTCATCGTGAGCAAGAGGGTACTACGAAATATATTTCGTTAACAGAAAAGGGCAGAGCTTTATATGAGGAAATTGTTCCACCTCAAGAAACGTTCCAAGCAGAGAAGTTTCATAATTTAAATATAGAAGAACAAAATCAATTATTAACACTACTAAAAAAGTTACAGTAAGAAAAAAATTTTAAAATAAATCTCGAATTCGAGATAGTATGAGGTGAAGGATATGTTTAGAAAAGTTGATCATAAAAATATGGGCAGAGCAAATCATGGTTGGTTAAATACACATTTTCATTTTTCTTTTGCCAATTACTACAATCCAAATAACATGAGCTTCGGATCGTTACGTGTTATTAATGATGATCTAGTAGCGGCACAAACTGGTTTTGATATGCATCCGCACCGTGATATGGAGATTATTTCTTACGTTGTAGATGGTGCTTTAACACATGAAGACAGCATGGGAAATCGCGGAACGATTGAGCGTGGACATGTTCAATATATGAGTGCTGGCACGGGTGTATTTCATAGCGAGCATAATTTAGGCGATGAAACGCTGCGTTTATTACAAATTTGGATTTTACCAGACCGCGCAGATCATAAACCAAACTATGGTGAGTTTAAATTTGATTGGAGCAAGCGTAAAAATGAATGGTTCCATATGGTATCTTCAGTAGAAGGAAATGCACCAATTCAAATTCACCAAGATGCGAATTTATATTCTTTATCATTAGAGGCTGGAAAAGAAATTCATTTTCCAGTGAAAGAAGGCCGTCAATTGTACCTTGTACAAATTGAAGGAAGCAGTGTAATAAATGGTGAAACGTTTGTTATGCGGGATGCAGCAGAAGCGGTAGAAGAAGATATTCACATTCAAGCGAAAGAGCAATCACACTATTTAGCAATTGAATTGAAAAAACAATAAAAGGTTTATAGAAAAGAGGACATCCGATAGATGTCTTCTTTTTTTGATTGGAATTGTCTGAAAAATGTTTCTCAAATTTTTGGTAGAGGTATCGGCTGGGAAAATAAGAATTGTATAAAAGTGTCAAAAATCTTTATGGGAATGGGGAATGTTATAGTGAAAAAGCAAGTCATTTCATCAGCATTAGCGTTAACTGTTATCGCCGGGGGATTTGGAGCGTTTGGGGCAACGACAACGAAAGCGGAAGAACAAAAAATTCAATATCATCAAGAATTTAAAACACCTGCATACATAGGTGAAGAATGGAAAGCACCGGAAGGACTAGATAAAAAAGAGACAGTCTTTCAATACTTAGAGAGTAAGAAAGATATGTTTAAATTAGCAGGAAATATTGAAAAGCATTTTAATATCGTTGGGGAAGAAAAAGACGCTGAATCTGATACGACACATGTGAAGCTAGTTGAGAAACATAATAACATTCCTGTGTACGGTTCTGATCAAACTGTTACACTTGATAAAGAGAATAATGTAAAAGCATTCTTCGGACAAGTTATTCCGAATTTAGATGATAAAAATATTCCTGCAGCTGCAAGCATTACTGCGGAACAAGCAGAAACAATTGCAAAGGCAGATATTGAGAAAGAAATTGGTAAAGTAAAGAGTTATGACGGTGTGAAAAAAGATTTATTTGTATATGAAAAGGACGGTAATTACTACCTTGCATACTTAGTTAAGGCATCGATTTCAAAACCAGCTCCAGGATATTGGCATTATTTTGTTGATGCAACGAATGGAAATGTTATTGAGAAATATAACGCTGTAGATAACATTACTGGATTTGGTTACGGAGTATTAGGTGCTAGACAATCATTTGAAATTGCTCAAGATACGAAAACAGGACAATTCAACTTGTTTGATGGTAAACGAGGACAAGGTGTTCATACATTTGATGCAGAAAATATGGACGAGAACTGGTTTAATTTATTCTCACAATGGCTTGGATATACAGGAGAAGAAGTTGAAAGTAAATCTAAGTTCTTCGAAGATAAAGCTGCAGTTGATGCACATGTAAATGCAGGAAAAGTATATGATTACTACAAAAAGACATTTAATCGTAACTCTTTCGATGATAAAGGTGCGAAGCTTATTTCAACTGTTCACGTAGGTACAGCTTGGAATAACGCAGCTTGGAATGGTGTGCAAATGATGTACGGTGATGGCGATGGAAAAACGTTCATTCCATTATCTGCTGGACTTGATGTTATCGGTCACGAATTAACGCATGCTGTAACTGAACATACAGCAAACCTTGTTTACAAAAATGAGTCAGGGGCGTTAAATGAATCGTTATCTGATATTATGGGTGTTATGGTTGAGAAGAAGAGCTGGGATTTAGGTGCTGATATTTATACACCTGATAAACCTGGTGATGCACTTCGCTCTCTTAAAGACCCAGCGTCTATTCCAAATCCATTAAAACCAAGTGAAGGTTACCCAGATCACTATAGTAAACGTTATACTGGAACAGCTGATAATGGCGGTGTTCATATTAACAGCAGTATTAATAATAAAGCTGCTTATTTAGTATCTGAAGGCGGAGATCATTACGGCGTGAAAGTAACTGGAGTGGGCCGTGAAGCGACAGAAAAAATTTACTACCGTGCTCTTACGAAATATTTAACTGCAAACTCTGACTTCAAAATGATGCGTCAAGCTGCTCTTCAGTCAGCTGAAGATTTATATGGTAAAAACTCTAAAGCTGTACAAGCTGTAACGAAAGCTTATGATGCAGTAGGTGTAAAATAATAAGAGAAAAGACCTGACATCCTAGTCAGGTCTTTTCTTTATCCCGCTATCCGCAAATGATGAAATTTCCACTTTATTTAGTCGCGAATACCTAATGCGATTTTCGCCATACGTGACATACGTTCTTTCGACCACGGTGGATTCCAAACGACATTTACTTCTATTTCATTAACTTCAGGTACGTTTGTTGATAATACTTTTTTAACGTCTGATACGATTTGCCCAGCCATTGGACAACCGATAGAAGTCATAGTCATCGTAATGACAGCATTATTATTTTCATCTGCTGTAACATCATAAACTAATCCAAGATTAACGATATCAACACCTAGTTCAGGGTCAATAACAGCCTCTAAATTGGCAAGTAATTTATTTTCAAATGCTTCTTGTGACATAAGCAGCCCCTCCTACACTTTAATGATATCGATTCTCATTATAACGGAAATGAGCATAATGTGCAGGAAATGAGCTCAAAAAAATATCCCTCTTTCAAAGAAGGGATATTTTTTGAACATCTATTCTGTTTTAAAATGAGATACGAGTTGATCTAACTCTTCAACTGTTTGTTTCATTTTTCTAGCAGTTACTGTCATTTCATTCATAACAATAACTTTCTGTTCAGCAGATTGTGCCGTTGCGGCAGTTTCGCTCGATACTTCAGTAGAGATAGAAGCGATGTTATTAAGTGAAGCATTCATTTCTTCAGCACTTGCAGCCATTTCTTCAGCAGTTGCTGATATATCTTGCATTTGAGTAGATACTTTATTTACTTGTTCCACAATTGTTGTGAAAGAAGTACCAGCTTCACGAATAACATTGATACCTTCAAATGCTTCAGAACGGCCTTGAGACATCATAGAGCTAGCAGTTTCTGTATCATTTTGAATTTGATGTAGTAATTGATTAATGTCTGTTGCAGCTGTTTTAGATTGTTCAGCAAGCTTTCGAACTTCGTCAGCTACGACAGCAAATCCTTTTCCTTGCTCACCAGCACGAGCTGCCTCAATAGAAGCATTTAAAGCAAGTAAGTTTGTTTGCTCAGCAATATTAGAAATAGATTGTACAGCAGTATCAATATATTTCGTATGAGTGATTAGACGTTCAACCACTTCTGACGTAGCATTTACAGCTTCGTGTATTGTTGTCATTTGTGAAACAGATTTTTGGATAACGGTACTTCCATCGCTAGCATGTTCAGATGTGGCAACAGCAAGCTCCGCTACAGATGAAGCAGATTCAGCAATGCGCTGAACACTTACTGCCATATCATCCATTGCAGTTGAACTTTCTTCCATACTAGAAGTTTGTGATTGAATACTTGCATTTAAGTTGGACATCGAGCTTTGGACTCTTAATGTCGCCTCACGTGATGTATTCGTTTTTTCTAGCATATTTTCAGAAGCAGTTTGTACTTCCACTGATGTTTTTTGAACACGATTAATGATATGTTGTAGGTTTTCTAACATTTTATTAAATGATGTTGCGATAGCACCTATTTCATCGTTGCTATTTACTTGTAGACGTGCCGTTAAGTCACCTTCTTGAGAGGCCAATTCTTTTAGTTTCGTGTCAATTTGTTGAATTGGTTTCACCAGTTTACCAGAGAACCACCATGCAAGAATAATTGCAACGATAATACATACAACAAGTGATAAGAAAATAACATATTCGATTAAGAGTGCAGATTGATCAATTTTTTCAATAGATTGTTCACGTAATTTAGCTTGTTCATTACTGTAATTTGTGAAGTCACCAATTACTTTATAGACCGTTCCGTTTTCTGAAGAAGCTACTTGTAAAGCTTCTTCCCATTTTTGGTCTTTTGCAAGAGTGAATACTTTTTCTTCAATGAACTTTCTCCAAGTAGACCCTAATTCCATTGTGCTTTTTACGGACGAAGAAAGATTTGGATTAGAAAGAAGTTTATCTTTTGAATCCTCAAGACGTTTACTCATCTCATTAAACTTGTCTAATTCGACTTGATCATGTTGTAGTAAATAACCTCTTAAAGCAGAGAGCTGTACTTGATAAGCGTCTCCACGCTCTTTCAATTCTGTTGCCAGTGGAGAAATTTCTTTTTGTAATGTTTCAGCTTTACGAGATTGGTCGATAGCAAAAAATAAAATAAATGCTAAGGCGACACCAAATAAAGCGCAAATCGTTCCCATCATGAACATAAGTTTTTTTCTGATACTTACAAAATTCATATAATTAAAAGCCTCCTTTGTGAAATCTTAGT
The DNA here is from genome assembly GCF_022663635.1 of Bacillus cereus group sp. BfR-BA-01356. Lineage (NCBI taxonomy): Bacteria > Bacillati > Bacillota > Bacilli > Caryophanales > Bacillaceae > Bacillus > Bacillus cereus group sp. BfR-BA-01356. The sequence continues at coordinate 5,868 of NZ_JAKUFX010000193.1, forward strand.
ATTGGAATTAATAAATGTAAAAAATTGAAAGAAAGCTTTACTCCAGTTGGAATAAAGCTTTCTTATTTCCTTTAGGAATTATAGCAGACGGAATGAGAGATAGAAAGAGATATTTTAAAGTGAAAAAAGAGAGACTGTAAAACTTTCATTCCTATACCTTTGAGCTCGTGTCATTTTCACTTTAAGCGTTTGTTTTGAAATGAGAGACGAGAATTTCAAGTTCTTGTACGATTGTTTTCATTTCAGATGATTTGTTAGCCACGATACTCATTTTGTTTACTTGATCACCAGCCGAATGCGCTGTTTGTGATGTTTCTGCAGCAACTTCGTTTGAAATAGAAGCGATATTATTTAAAGCTGCGTTCATTTCTTCAGAGCTTGCAGCCATCTCTTCAGCAGTTGCAGACATTTCTTGCATTTGTGTAGAGACTTTGTTAATGTGGTTAACAATTTCTGAGAATGAAGATCCGGCGGTACGAATAACCGTAATTCCTTCAGAAGCTTCTGCTTGACCTTGTGTCATCATGTCATTTGCTATTTTTGTATCAGCTTGAATTTGATGAAGTAAATGGTTAATGTCAGTTGCGGCTAGTTGAGATTGTTCAGCAAGTTTTCGAACTTCATCGGCAACAACAGCGAATCCCTTTCCATGTTCACCAGCACGAGCTGCTTCAATAGAAGCATTTAAAGCGAGTAAATTTGTTTGGTCGGCGATATTCGAAATAGATTGAAGTGCAGTATCTATATGATTTGTATGTGTAATGAGTCGCTCAACTACTTGTGATGTAGCGTTAACAGCTTCGTTAATTGTATGCATTTGTGTAATAGATTTCTCAATGACTTTATTCCCATCATCTGCTTTTTCTGAAGTTGTGACAGCTAAACTAGTAACAGAAGAGGCGGACTCAGCGATACGCTGAACACTCGTTGCCATGTCATCCATTGCGGTTGAACTTTCTTCAATGCTAGAAACTTGTGAACGAATATTGTGTTCAAGAGTATTCATAGTTTCTTGGGTTCTTGCGGTATTTTCCATAGAAGCGGTTGTTTCGATAAATACATTTTCGGAAGCCTCTTTTACACTTGTTGATGTTTGTTGAACTTGTTTTATTATATGCTGTAAGTTAGTGAGCATTTGATTAAAGGAATTTGCAATGTCACCAATTTCATCTTTACTTGTTACGTGTAATCTAGCCGTTAAATCTCCATCTTGAGAAGCTAATTCTTTTAACTTCTCATCAATTTGTCGAATTGGTTTAACAAGTTTACCAGAGAACCACCATGCTAATAAGATAGACGTTAATGTACATGTAATGAGTGAGAAGAAAATAATATATTGAATAAGTGATGAAGAAGACTCGACATCAGCAATTAATGCGTCACGTTTCTCATTCTCTTCATTTGTATATTTATTAAAACGACCTAAAAGATCATTTACATAATCTGTTTGTGATAAAGCAATTTTGGATGCTTCTTCCCATTTTCCTTCACGCGCAAGAGGTAGTACCTCATTATCTATGACGCTACGCCATTTTCCCCCCATTAAAATAGCTTCTTTCATTCCTTCTGGGAGCTTCTTGTCACTTGTTACTTTCTCTCTAGTATCAGCTAATTTTTTCCCTTCTCGATTGAACTTATCTAATCCTTTTTGATCATGTGATAGCAAATATTCTTGTAAACCAGCAACTTGTGCTTGGAACCAATCGCCACGTTCTTTTAAAATCGTCGCTCTTTTTGATACATCATTTTTTAACGTTTCGATTTCACTTGCTTGATTCATGGCGAATGAAAGAATAACAATAAGAGCAATGCTAAATAAAGAAGAAATGCTTAAGAGTGTGAACAGTAGTTTTTTTCGAATACTAACATATTTCATCGTTACCCCTACCCTCATTTAAACTATTTATTATGATTTATAGATATTTAGAACGAAATTAATAAAAACATTATTATGAAGTTATTAATCTGTTCAATGAAAATTATAGCAGATAATGGAAGGAGTCAGATTGGTATTAGAAAAAGTTCTTAAAATGTATACATTTGCATATCATAAAATTCATAAATAAATATTAGAAATGCTATTGAAATTTGAAATGACATCATGTATACTTCTAATTAGTTGATAACGATTATCAGTATCAACTAAAAACATTACTCTTCGTTATGTGGTCATACCCCATCCCTATCAAGCTAATAGTTTTAATTACCCCATAACGAAATTTTTAGCATCGTTAACTATTGATAATGATAGGTTATGTTAATAAAAATTGTATGGGTGATATATC
>NZ_JAKUFX010000194.1:0-7569 GCF_022663635.1 Bacillus cereus group sp. BfR-BA-01356
ACGTACGGTGTGGGGCGGGGGAAAAGGTGGAGATTACTTCAAAGTCTTACCTATCGCACCCGAAATGGGTAGTGGCTACCTCAATCCTTACGGATTGAGATGCCACACATAAAGCGCAATGATGACAGCTGCAGTAGATGGCTATTTTCATTTAAAAGGGAAAAAAGGATATCGTACATGCGTATTTGTTCCACCAACTCTTACTGAGAAGTGGGCAAAAGAAGAAATACGACACTTATTACCAGACGCAGAGATACACCTTATTAAACGAACTGAGGATCTTATTCGTATTCATCAAGCTTGGATTCAGGCCGGGAGACCAAAACCACAAAAACCAACCTTCTTTGTTATTAGTTTTACAACAATGCGAGGAGATTCTATCAAAATGATGCCATTATCTTATAAGCAGACTCCTCTTTCTAAAAAATCTGAGGAAGAGGTGCAAAGATATTATAAGAATGGCTACTACTGTTCGGATTGTGGTGCTAAGTTACGTAAAAAAACATCTTCTATCATGGTTCAACAGGCCAATGGTGAACAAAAAGAAGTATGTCAATATAAAGATTTTACAGCTAGTGACTTAGATACTAAAACGAATAAAAATAGTGTATGTGCTGATTGTAATTCAAATATTTGGAGCCCAAAAGTAAAAACAAAATATGCAAGTTTTAAAGAGTGGACAAAATATGAGGAACAATTAGTGCAGGCAATTAAAGAGGGAAATAAACCTTTACAAAAACAACTAGAGTTAGAGAATCGTGTAAAACCATATGACGCAAAACATTCAGGAAGAGCGTATAGAAAAGTAGCTGCTGTTGAGTATATTCGTAGAAAAATGAAGCATTTCTTTGACGTTCTTATTGCTGATGAGATACATGAGCTGAAAAGTGAATCTGCACAAGGAACTGCTTTAGGAAGTTTAGCAAAGGTTTGTAAGAAAGTTGTAGCTGGAACAGGTACATTATTTGGTGGCCGCGCAAGCGATGTATTCTATACGTTATGGCGTTTATTCCCTCAAAAAATGGTTAAAAGTGGTTTTGAATACAGTTCTTTCATGGAATGGAATGAAACCTACGGAAACATCGAGAGAACATATTACCATGATGGTGAGGTCACATCTAATATAGCTTCACGCGGAGCACAAGGTACATTAGATAAAACTAAGGTTGTACCTGGTATTTCACCTTATGTGTTTACTCAATTCTTAATGGATACAACCATTAATGTACGTCTTAAAGATGTATGGCCAAATCCTGTGGAACTAGTCAACGTCCCTACAATTCTTGTTGATATGTCTGAAGAGCAGAAGCAAGCCTATGAGCATATGAAAGAGTCGTTTGAAAAAGCAATTGAAGCAGCGAAAGGTACACCAGACGCTGGGAAACTGTGGCTTTCTTATATTCGTACAGGTAATGCATATCCAGACAATATGATCCATTATCCGAACTATTACTTAGATGATGCAGGAAAAGAACTGGTTTGGTCTAATGATAAATTCAAATTTGATGAGGATTGTATACAGCCTAAAGAGAGAGAGTTGCAAAGTATATTGCGTACAGAAATTTCTGAGGGCCGTCCAACCATCGTATACGTATGTGATACAGGATCTACAGTAAAAGAACGAGACGTTCAACCACGTTTACAGAAGGTTGTAGAGCAAATATCTGGTGCGAAAGTAGCTATTCTCCGTACCAATACAGTTACTCCGCCAAAACGTAGTGAATGGCTAAAAGATCAAGTGAATAGCGGTGTGAATGTAATTATTTGCTCGCTAGAATTAGTGAAGGTGGGTCTTGATTTACTTGCAACACCTACATTGATATTTTATCAATTACCATTTAGCTTATTCGCGTTGAATCAGGCAGCAAGAAGACACTGTCGTATTGGCCAAACTAAGCAATGTAGGACCTTCTATCTTGGATACCGAGAAACGTTCCAACAGCAGATGGCGCAATTAATTGCTCAAAAGAATAAAGCTGCTGAAGCAATGAACGGTGAGGCTACAAGTGATGGTCTGAATGCAATGCTTGGTGATACTGGAGATCTACAGACTCTATTAATTCAAAACATAAAGAGTGGAAATCAATTAAAGGGTTCAACAGAGGAATGGACAAAAGCAGCATCTGATGAATCGAAGCGGGTTCTTGCAAATATCGGTAATGTGATTACACCTGTGTTTGAATCAATTGAAATTCAATTTACGAACTGGGTGGGAAAATTACCAGGAACTATGGATGTTGCATTTATGAAAGAAGTTCAATTTGTACAAAGGGCTGTTGAATGTATTAAAAAAGAACAAGTACCTGGAGTTCGAGTGAAGAAGAATGTACTTGAAATAGCTGGAGAAATAGAAGATGTCATTCGAGCTTTAACAACACTGAATACTGATAAGCGTATGCTTGTACAAAAACAAGATATCACATTCTGGGATTCAGTTATTGTTGAAGTGGATTCTTCTAAAAAGAAAGGAAAACGAAAAAACAAAGTAATTGATGGACAGTTTGAGTTCGATTTATTTGGATAATCGAGAGGGGAATATTATGTTTACAAAAATATTTATTGGTCTATTTTGTTATGTGTTTTTGGTAGTTCGTAATTCAAAGAAAAAATTTCTAATGGAAGAAGCCAAGAAAAAAGAAATGGAAAATAAACCGGTGGAACGCCCCGTTTATTGGTGCCCAAGAGAAAATAAACCTATTGGAAGGGAACAAGAGCGTGTTACTGTTCCAACAAAAGAGATCACCTTAGAAAAAGATGTAGCAAGTATATATGATTTAGTTGCTACATCTGTTCATAAGAATCTGGGTGAGGAAGAGAGTGATAGATTAAAACATGAGGATATAGAAGAAGTGGAGTATGCTGAAGATTTTCATCATACTCCCACTCCTGAGGCTGTATATGATATTCCTTTTCCAAGTGATGAGGATATACCAGTGGAATTATTAGAATATGAGGACATGTATCCACAACAAGAATATGTTTCAATTCCACCGGAAACAGAACACGTTTTTTCTGTTCAACAAGGAGTAGCTGATGTTGAAGATATGGATTTTGTGAGGTGGACTGCAAAAGTAATAGAACAAGAACAAGGACTGACACGTGTCATAAATATGTCTAATAAGAAGCGTTATTGGATTCATACAGAGGGAGAAATATTACCGAAAAATCAATTACTGTATATGAAATTAGAGGTCAATTCACCTTATTCTTATACACTAGTTGAATGGAGTAATAGACAACTAGGGAATATATAAATCTATTTCCTAGTTGTATTTTCTTAGTTAAATAGCATCAAATACAGCATTTTCTCACTCATTTGTACAAGAATAAAACATTTTTTTATTTTTGTACAAATGAGTGGGACAGAATGATTCACCATATAAGGATATTCGACTATAATGAGACATTGTACGTCATTGTAATATTGAAATGTTTTGAGATTCAAGTGATTAACAGTCTTAAAACAGGAGAATTGAGAACTCTTCGTAATATTACAATGCTTAAAATAGATTAAATCCAAACATGAGGATTATATGAAGTAAAAAATATTTTTGAGTTAAAAAAATAACAATTTTGAAAGGTGAATGTAAATGAATATTAATTCCATAAGTAACAATGTAGTAGAAAAATTAGAACAAACGGTGCGCTATGAAAAGAAACAAGTCCAGGTATTACGTGTAAGTAAAAGTAGTTCTAATATACACGCTTACATGATTTTTCCGGAATTCTCAGAGGTTAAAATTTCAAATACCGAACTGGATGAATATATAGAAAATCTGTCAACAAGCGTGAAGTATGTCATTGATCGCAAGTTGAGTCAACAAGAAATTGAAAAACAAAATCATTCTTTCATTATGACGTGTGAAGTCGAGGAAGATGGTGTGATAGATGATGAAACGATTCATTTTAATACGACGTATGTAAAACCACCAACAATTGCAAATAAAGTATTTAAGTTGGTATGTGGATTAGGGAATCGCTTAGATAGCTTAAAAGAACTACATATTACAGTGTTAAATAATAATATTAACCGAATTGAAATTGAGTTTTACAATGAAAATGAAACATATGTGGCAGTAGAAAAAGAAGAAATTGCAAATGCAATTATGGGGGCATATACAAAAGCAAATATCTATTATGCAGCAGATCTTTATTATGCTGCAGAAGGAAATGAAATTAAATTAAAGAGCATCAAACCAAAATTAGCGGGTGATGTGTGATGAAACGAGAAAAAGGAATGATAGGAGTCTTATGCACGCTTGTTTTGATGATTTTATTACTTGTACCCTTAGAAGAAGCTCAAGCTTCTGTAAAAGTAGATTTTAATGAGTTAAAAGGAAATGATGTTTCGTCATCATTTAAAGATGGACTAAACAATCGAATGAAAACAACAGAGAAAGAAGATTCATTTGGATCATCAATCATTCAAAAGATTGAAGGATTGTATGCGCCGGCTTTTAAAGTAGGAGTCAATATCTTTTCTATTTCATTCGTATTAGGAGTTATTGTCATGGTTATGGCATTAATTACAAAGAATGGTCAATGGATGAAGTGGGCAACCGGAAGTATGATTTTCTCATTTATCAGCATGATGTCGATGAGACTAAGTGTATACTTCTTATTTAGTTCCGATGTATTTTCGTTTATGAACATCTTTACGGATTTTTTAGACCTGTTTAAAGCAACAGCACTTATTTTCACACCATTTATGTTAATCGCAGGTATTCGTTTAAGAAGAATTCATGAGAGTACAAAACAGCCGGAATATTACCGTTGGGCCAACCGTGTCATAACGGGATCTTGTTTGCTGTGTATGTTAGCCGTACTCGCTCCATGGCTATTTGCTAATATGTAAAGAACTATATATAAAAATAGAAAAGGTACTGAATCTACATTCAGTACCTTTTATCTACCCATTAGGTTCTTTCTTTCATATTCTTCAAATACTTCTTCTGATATTGGCGATAGTATGCCACTTAAATACACAGCGGTATATAAAAAGTATTGGCCATCATTTGTTTTTATTGTATGAGTACCGTGTTCCTCATTGTTTGGAATAATTCGTTCAATTTTGAGTTGCTTTTTATCACAAATGATCTCTTTTACTCTATATAAATTATGTGTTGGTAAACGATTAATATACAAACAAAGGTATTCTAGTAGAAATAGAATAACAGTCATTTGTAGAATGAAAGCAATCTTTAATAGAGTTGGTATGGATGCAAATAATACTAGAAATATAGAGATCAAGAAAATATTTAACTTTGAAAACCATTTTTCATGTTGATTTAAAGAAATAATACTTTTCTTATTCTGAAACACCTGGAACCTCGTTATAAGAAAAATAATTACAAAGATTCCTTCATAACTAAACCAGGTTTTCCACTCCGTATCAGTAAGTTCTAGCAATATATATATGATACCGGTAGATACGATCAGTGGTACCAGCTGTACCAAACTAAATAGTATGGTATGTTCTAACATTCTTTTCTTGTAGATACGATTAGTAATTGAATCCAAGTTTCTTAACTCCTTCTGCAATTTTCATGATGACACCACCAATAAGAAGATGGTATTCGCCAATCCCTTTTTCATTTACGTACTAACACATATAGTGTCGGATACCTTCTTTTGCACTATGGTCATGTAAAGGAAGAGGAGATGCGTATTTTTTAGATGACATATTATTATCACCGAAAGGTACCTGTTCTGCAAGTGCAAAACGTTTCTTCGAATCATTTATAATCCAACAACCATAGTTTACTGATCCATACCATATTGCGTCTTTGTGAATTGGATCAATAGAAGGTTGTGCTGGATAACTTTCAGCTAGTATTTGCGCTTTTTCTTCACGAAGTTGCTGATGTATGTGTGAATTTAATGGATCTTCCGTTCCGATTTCATAGGTTTCCTCAAAATTCCCACACTCATAAGGGATAAGGGGATTATTTGAATCAGCTGCTAATTGTAGACTGCAAGAATCTGATTTTGAAAGATAGTATACACAGTCTTTGCAAGTGAAAAAGTTTGAAAAAGCTGAATCTGTTTCTTGTTCTGTTACGGTATTATCTACTACAAGTTTTAACATGTCTATCACAATCCTTTTTAGGCTAGTTCGTAAATTAATATAGACGTATCATATCATGCTTATAAACAAATGTAAATATTTTCCAAATAAAAATAACCTTATTAATTTTGAAAGGACTGTTTGTATTGAATAGAAATCGAGAATATATTGCTTTGCGAAATTCTATATTAATAGGCTGGTTACTGACAGGCATCGTAATAGGCCTATCTATCCATTTTTCTTCTGTTGTTTATTTATTAATTGGATGTTTCATTCTATCGTTAAAATACGGATTAATGGGTACCGTGAAAAATGTGGAAAAACGTTTGCCTACCTGGGCCAACTTTGGCGTCATTGAAAAACCAGTTAATAGAAGAGTAACCAGACCTTTTCAGTTTCGAGGTGGGCTCCTTGTTTCATTAGCATTAGGATTCGTAGAGATGGTGATAAAAGGCTTATGTATCTCATATTTTATTTTAGGATTAGAAACGCATGTATATCGTTTAATGCGCAGAAACGCAAGGGTGTAAAAAGGAGGACTCTATTATGAAAGTATTGATATTTGAATTGATTCTTATTGCGGTTCTAATACCGTTGAATAGTGTTGTGAAAAAACATGTACCAAAATGGAAAGGAAAAGCTGGAGAGAAACTGGTAAAACGTATACTAAGTAAATTAGATCCAAAAAGTTACTTTGTGTTACATAATGTGACGGTTTATACGGAGTATGGTGATACAACGCAAATTGATCATATTGTTATCGCGGAAACCGGTGTATTTGTTGTAGAGACAAAGAACTATGAAGGATGGATCTATGGAAATGAGAAATCTGCAAGGTGGACACAAGGTATTTTTAGAAAGAAAGCCTCTTTTCAAAATCCATTTCGCCAAAACTATAAACATATAAAAGCCATTGAATGGGTGATGGAACAACAGCTGCCATGTATCTCTATTGCAGCGTTCCATCCAAAATGCAGTCTAAAAAGAGTACATGTTCATTCTAAAGATAAACATGTACTATATTATAACGATCTACAAAAATGTATTGAATCATATACTGAGGTGCAACTAACAAATGATGAGGTCCAACATATTTATCAAACTATGTTGCGAGCAAACATAACGGATAAGGGTATTGAAAAGAAACATGTGAAGTATTTAAAAAATAAATTTGCTAAACAATAAGAAATGGAGATAGAGACATGTTATATGTAGTAGGGTTTATCGTAATCTCTATAGTAGCTATTCGGCTTAACATGAAGTATTACAAGCTTAGGGGGAATTTTAAAGATTTTGTAATGAAGAAAAAAGAGTAGAAGATTTCTAATAAAAGGTTTTAAAGTCCATTTCAATTGAAATGGACTTTAGTATTCGCATAAGGTTAAAATAAATCTTTTTTCTGTGAAAAGACTTGAATTAACATTCCAAACTTCATATTTACTATAGGGAGCAGTAACCTTGATATGCGTATCTAGTGACTTAAAAAAGGCATAAATAAATAA
>NZ_JAKUFX010000195.1:0-7436 GCF_022663635.1 Bacillus cereus group sp. BfR-BA-01356
ACCATCGTTTTCAGAAAAAATTAAAGAACCTGAGTCCATACGAATATCGAACTCAGGCTTCTTAACTATGCGTTTTAATTACTGTCTACTTGACAGGGGTCAGTACATATACCGCGGCTTTTTTATGTAATATACTTGAGAAAAATTAGAAAAAATAACCATGTAACACTTATCATAAAAAAGTATTGCAAGTATGTTAGTTGTTTGTTACAATATTTCTTGTTGTTAGTAAAACACATCGCGTCTTCTTGACAGACGTCATGTCCTATGATAAACTCATCAAGGATAATAGAATATTGTTTTGTGGAACAAGTAGAAGCACCCGCTTCTCACCTGATGGACGCATTCGCAGTTAACAGGTAAATGTATTTCTTACTTAAGATTTTACAAGTGTGGGTGTCGTATGCCCGCACTTTTTTTGTTCGGGTTCTATGACTACAAAATATGTTCTGAGAAAACCTTGGAGGTGGCTTACTATTAGCAAGGATATGATGATTAACGAGCAAATTCGTGCACGTGAAGTACGTTTAGTTGGCGCAAATGGCGATCAACTTGGAATCAAGTCTCGTAATGACGCTTTAGACTTAGCTGCAAATCTTAATCTTGATTTAGTATTAGTTGCTCCAAATGCGAAACCGCCAGTATGCCGCATTATGGACTACGGTAAATTCCGCTTTGAGCAACAGAAGAAAGAAAAAGAGCAGCGCAAAAATCAAAAAGTAATTAGCATGAAAGAAGTTCGTTTAAGTCCAACAATTGATGAACACGACTTTAACACAAAACTTCGTAATGCTATCAAGTTTTTAGAGAAAGGCGACAAGGTTAAAGCGTCAATTCGCTTTAAAGGACGTGCCATTACTCATAAAGAAATCGGTCAACGTGTTTTAGATCGCTTCTCAGAAGCTTGTGCTGAAGTTAGTACAGTTGAATCTAAGCCTAAAATGGAAGGACGCAGTATGTTCTTAGTTTTAGCACCGAAAAACGATAAGTAATAGATAGAGGAGGAAATACCTATGCCTAAACAAAAAACTCATCGCGGCGCTGCAAAGCGTTTCAAAAAGACTGGATCAGGTAAACTGAAACGTTCTCACGCTTACACAAGCCATTTATTCGCTAACAAATCTACAAAAGCTAAACGTAAACTACGTAAAGCTGGTGTAGTAAGCGCTGGTGACTTCAAACGCATTCGTCAAATGCTTGACAACTTAAAATAAGTTCGGCTGATATATAGAACAATTAGGAGGTAATATTATGCCAAGAGTAAAAGGTGGTACAGTTACTCGTCAACGTCGTAAAAAAGTAATTAAATTAGCAAAAGGTTACTACGGTTCAAAAAATACATTATTCAAGGTTGCTAACCAACAGGTTATGAAATCTCTAATGTATGCATTCCGTGACCGCCGTCAAAAGAAACGTGACTTCCGTAAATTATGGATTACACGTATCAACGCAGCAGCTCGTATGAATGGTCTTTCTTACAGCCGCTTAATGCACGGTCTTAAAAATGCTGGCATCGAAGTTAACCGCAAGATGCTTGCTGACTTAGCTGTTCATGACGAAAAAGCTTTCGCTGAATTAGCAACAGTTGCAAAAAACAACATTAACTAATTAATTAGTTGAAACCTTAGAAGAATTTTCTTCTAAGGTTTTTTTATTTGTATTCAAATAGAAGTTAGAAGTGAAAGAAATTATAAAGATTAACGGCTATGTTGTTATCAATATGACAAAATCAATATAAAAGTTATAGCAGTATAGAAGAATATACATATGAAGTCAGGAGAATACTCCTGGCTTTTTTCAATTCTGCCCGTTTGGAAAGAAGAGTATCTTTCCTAGCTGAAACGACACTGCTATAATGGAAAGATGATATGGAACTTTCATCAGATGAACAATTTAAGAGCGATGACTGAAACGTATTTGTAAATTAAGGACAAGCTATTTTATAAAGAGTTAGATAGCTGACTTATTCATAAGAACTGAAACATAATAATGAACTTTGAGATGAAACAACATTGTTGCGTAAAATGCGATGTTGGAGGAGGACAATAGAATGGACTTACTACAACTATTTAAATTACAAAAAGAATTAGATGACCGTATTGCAAAAGAACATGACTTACAACCGAAAAAATTATTAAAAGAAAAAATGTTAGCTCTTCTTGTAGAAATTGGAGAACTTGCAAATGAAACACGTTGTTTTAAATATTGGAGCAACAAACCAGCATCAGAACGTGAAGTAATATTAGAAGAATACGTAGATGGTTTGCATTTTATTTTATCAATCGGAATTGATTTAGGTATTGATAAAAACTTCCTATTCTATAAATGTGCACAGACGAATAAAACACAAGTGGAAATTTTCTTAGACACATATGCGAAAGTAATTCGTTTTACAGATCAACCATCTATTACAAATTATATTGAATTATTTACGAGCTATCTTCGACTTGGACAAGCACTTGAATTTGAACAAGAAGAGATTGAAAAAGCATATTTAGATAAAAATGAAGTAAATCATCAGCGTCAAACACAAGGATACTAATTTAATTTTTGAATATTTCAATTTAATTATTGTATAATGAATTGACTGAAGAAAAAGGAGGGTGTTGGCAATGACAAAATTAGACGCGACATTGACAATGCTAAAAGAATTAACAGATGCACGTGGTATTGCTGGTAACGAGCGTGAACCACGTGAAGTAATGAAGAAATATATCGAGCCGTTTGCGGACGAACTTTCTACTGATAATTTAGGGAGTTTAGTTGCGAAAAAAGTAGGGGAAGAAAACGGCCCGAAAATTATGGTTGCAGGTCATTTAGATGAAGTTGGATTTATGATTACACAAATCGATGACAAAGGTTTCCTTCGCTTCCAAACGGTTGGTGGCTGGTGGTCACAAGTTATGCTTGCGCAACGCGTGACGATTGTAACGCGTAAAGGAGATGTAACAGGTGTAATTGGTTCAAAACCACCGCACATTTTACCTCCAGAAGCTCGTAAAAAGCCAGTTGAAATTAAAGACATGTTCATCGATATCGGTGCTTCTAGCCAAGAAGAAGCGATGGAGTGGGGCGTACGACCAGGAGATCAAGTTGTACCTTACTTTGAATTCCAAGTGATGAAGAATGAAAAAATGTTACTTGCAAAAGCATGGGATAACCGAATCGGTTGTGCAATTGCAATTGACGTATTAAAACAATTAAAAGATGAAAAGCATCCAAACGTTGTATATGGCGTTGGAACTGTACAAGAAGAAGTTGGTCTTCGTGGCGCAAAAACATCTGCGAATTATATTAAACCAGATATCGCGTTCGCAGTAGATGTTGGTATCGCTGGAGATACACCGGGTGTAACGTCAAAAGAAGCACAAAGTAAAATGGGCGATGGACCACAAATCATTTTATATGATGCTTCTGTTATTGGACATACAGGTTTACGTGATTTCGTAGTTGATGTTGCTGATGAATTACAAATCCCGTATCAATATGATTCAGTAGCAGGCGGAGGAACGGATGCGGGTGCGATTCACATTGCTGTAAATGGTATTCCTTCTATGGCAATTACAATTGCAACGCGCTATATCCATTCTCATGCGGCAATGTTACATCGTGATGATTATGAAAATGTAGTGAAGTTAATTGTAGAAGTTATTAAACGTCTTGATAAAGAGGCTGTACATAACATTACATTTAATTAATAGAAAAAGCGAAGGAGCTTCTCCTTCGCTTTTTATGTTTTAAAAAGGCCGTTCTAATCCCGCTGCAGTATGAGCACCTAAAATAATTAAACGAGTTAATTGCATCGCCATAAAATGTGGGGTATATATCATTCCTTTTTTTAACCATGACATAATCATTCCGATGTGAGCCCCTGTCACATAACTAATCAAAATATCACGAGGAACCATAAGATCTTCATCATCTGGTTGTGAAATAGACAAGCTTAATGTTAAATGCACTTGTATTGTTTTCATCATTTTATAAGAGTAGTTTCCGGCAGCTTTATCCCCAAGCATAACGTTATAAAAGTTTACATTTTCTGCGATATGTTCGAATAAAGCCAAAAATGTAGGATGAGGTGAATCAAATGTAAGTTGAAAATCCTCTTTATTTCTATTTTTCGGTTTAATTACTTCTGCTAGCTTCTCTAACATTTCTTCAATGCTTTTGTCTAATAGGTCATATTTATCATGGTAATGGCTATAAAATGTAGCGCGATTTACAGGAGCGCGTTCTGCGATATGTTGAACAGTTACATTTTCAAAGCCTTTTTCGCCTACTAAAGCGACAAAAGCATCCTGAATGAGTTGTCTCGTTCGCTTTACACGTGGATCATTTGTATTTTTAATAGACATTTTCCTTCTCCTCGTTTAATTTTCTATACTTAAACAACATATTGGTATTATATTGTTGTTTAAGCAACATTTCATACGTAAATTGTCGGTTGTAGATTCAAAATAATTATTTATAATTATAAACGATAGTCCTTCAGAAATCAGCACCGCTCGCAGGTAGATAAGTTTCGATTTACGCTGCAGATGGTGTGATTTTTTTGTTAAAAGGTTAATATAATTAACAATTAAACAATCTAAACAATAAGGACATAAATAGTTTAGAAAAAAATTATATGCGATATAAGGAGAGGAATGCAATGAATCAGTTTCGGAGAATGGTAATTATCAACATTATCACATTAATTGTACTAGTTGGCGGCGGTATTGGCGGTTATTACTATTACAATCAAACGGAAAATTACTTAAAAACAGACAATGCAAAGATTGATGGAAAGGTAATTCCGGTTGCTTCACCAGTAGCAGGTAAACTAACTGACTGGAAAGCTGAAGTAGGAAAAAATTATAATGAGAACGATAAATTAGGTACTGTTACTGTAGCGGCAGCTAATGGAGAACAAACAGTAGATGTAACAATTCCACAAAATGCAACAGTTGTACAATCAAACGCGACAACAAATGCTTTCGTTGGAGCAGGTAGCCCGATTGCTTATGCATTTGATATGAACAATTTATGGGTAACAGCAAACATTGAAGAAACAGATGTTGATGATGTTCAAAAAGGTCAAGATGTAGATGTGTATGTAGATGCATACCCAGATACAACGTTAACAGGAAAAGTAGAACAAGTTGGCTTAACAACAGCGAATACATTCTCTATGTTGCCATCAAGTAACGCAACAGCGAACTATACGAAAGTAACACAAGTAGTACCAGTTAAAATTTCTTTAGATCATAGCAAATCAGTAAATATTGTTCCTGGCATGAATGTGACAGTTCGTATTCATAAGTAAGGGGGAGATGAGATGTCCTCAATTGTAATTGCAGGATATGCACTATTTTGTATAATCGTCTTCTTCCTTGTAAATCGTCTTTTACGAAAGAAAAAAACGAAAATGGGAGAAGAACAAGTCCCAGCCGTAAGTAAAATAGAAGTAAGTAAAGTTGAAACAGAAGAGAAAGAAATTGAACGAAAGCAAGAATCGGAAATTTCTAATGTAGTTGAGTTAGAAACAGGAAAGCAAGAAGAAGTAAAACAAGAAAAAGAAGTGCCGAAAAAACAAATGTCTATGCCTGTAGAGAATGTGAACGTAAAAGCAGTTGTAGCTGTATTAATTCTAGGCATGTTCGTTTCTATTTTAAACCAAACAATCATTAATGTTGCATTACCTCCGTTAATGAATGAATTTAATGTATCAACTTCAACAGCACAATGGTTAATTACAGGCTTCATGCTTGTAAATGGTATTTTAGTACCGATTAGTGCCTTTTTAGTTTCACGATTTACGTATCGTAAATTATTCGTAGCAGCAATGTTATTCTTCACGGTAGGATCTATCATTTGTGCTACTTCAGGAAACTTTACAATGATGATGACAGGTCGCGTAATTCAAGCTGTTGGTGCGGGTATTTTAATGCCGGTTGGTATGAATATCTTCATGACGTTATTCCCGCCTCATAAACGCGGAGCGGCGATGGGATTACTAGTGTAGCAATGATTTTAGCACCAGCTATCGGACCAACTGTAACAGGTTGGGTGATTGAAAACTATAGCTGGAACTTAATGTTCTATGCGATGTTTATTATCGGTTTAATTATTACGTTCCTATCTTTAAAATTCTTTACACTAGCTCAGCCAGTGTCTAAAACGAAATTAGATATATTCGGTGTGGTTAGTTCAAGTATTGGACTAGGAAGCTTATTGTACGGATTTAGTGAAGCTGGAAATAATAGTTGGACTAGTGCAGAAGTTGTTATTTCACTTATTATCGGTGTAATTGGTTTAGCGTTATTTATTTGGAGAGAGTTAACAACGGACAATAAAATGCTTGATTTACAAGTATTTAAATATCCAGTATTTACTTTTACTTTAGTAATTAACGCAATCGTTACGATGGCATTATTCGGAGGTATGTTATTGCTTCCAGTATATCTGCAAAACATTCGTGGCTTTACGCCAATTGAATCTGGTTTACTACTTCTTCCAGGATCATTAATTATGGGGATCATGGGACCAGTAGCGGGTAAATTGTTCGATAAATATGGTATTCGTCCATTAGCGATAATTGGATTGGCAATTACGACGTATGCGACATATGAATTTACAAAATTATCGATGGATACACCGTATAGCGTTATTATGACGGATTATATTATACGTTCAATTGGTATGTCATTCATTATGATGCCAATTATGACAGCTGGTATGAACGCGCTGCCGATGAAATTAATTTCTCACGGTACAGCAACGCAAAATACGTCAAGACAAGTAGCGGGTTCAATCGGAACAGCGATTTTAATTACACTTATGACGCAACAAACGACTGCTCACGTAGCAGATTACGGCAACATGTTAACAACATCAAACCCAATTTTAGTTGATAAAGTACACGGCATGGGGCAAAGCTTAGCGGCCTTAGCTGGATCAGCTCAAGCAGGAGACGCGATGAGTACACAACTATTATATGGACAAATTTCAAAGCTATCTGCAATTAACGGTATTAACGATGCCTTCTTAATCGCAACGATACTAGCAGGTATCGCTTGGGTGTTATCGTTCTTCTTACAATCAGGCAATAAACCAAATAGAAAAGCAGGGAATTAATTTCCCTGCTTTTTTGTTTTCTTATACAAGGATTCAATTAGATATAGAATGAATCACCTGCAGACATGAGAACCCAGAAAATACCCCCCAGTAGTCCCCTATGTTGTGTATACTTTTACATTGTGCTTGTAATCCACTTATCCTCGCTAATAAGACAATTAAAGAAATTAAAATTAGTATAAAGAAGTTGTTATAAAAAGAGTAAAGAGATGGTCATCTCCCTGTCAAGTAGACAGTAATAAAAAGAGTATTATGCCACGGCCTTTTCCCGATATTCTATCGGGGAAAGGCCGTGAAGTTTTTCTTGGAATCTTTCTGTA